>JAJZTL010000049.1 GCA_021848965.1 Pseudomonadota bacterium | reverse complement strand
CTGAAAAAACGTGAAAAACAGGAGGAAACTATGGCATAATTTTACTCCATTTTTATAGAGCATTGGGTTAGATTTTTAATGATTCAATAGTTGTCCGCCGTAGGGAATTATAATTGACCGCCAACAGTTTTCTTGTAAATTTGATTTTTGTATATATACAAGATACAATTAATAATGATTAAAAGTTGGAAACATAAAGGGTTAAAGCGATTTTTTGAGACTGGCAGTACATCAGGCATTCAAGCAAATCATGCGAATGTTATCCGTTTGGTTTTGTTTCAGTTATCAAATGCAATTTGTCCAGAAGATATGAACACCCCTGGAAACAATTTTCATCCACTGATTGGTGATTTAAAAGGCTTTTACTCAGTTAAGATTAACAAAAATTGGAGAATCATTTTTCAATTTGAAGGCGTAGATGCCATTTTAGTTGATTATATTGATTACCATTAGAGGTAAATTATTATGATAATGCACAATCCGCCCCATCCAGGGCTAATAGTAAAAAGAGCATTAATAGAGGGCACAGGACTTACTGTAACAGAAGCAGCACGGCAATTAGATGTTGGGCGTGTTACATTATCTAAATTAGTTAATTGTAAATCAGGTATTAGTCCTGAAATGGCTGTTAGACTTTCTATCGCATTGAATACCAGCAGTGAAATGTGGGCTAATATGCAGGCTATGTATGATCTTTATCAAGCAGAGTTAAACAGAAAATTATTACATATTAATCCAATTGTAATGCCGGAAGCCGCTTAATCATCGGAAAAAAGGTCGTTTTTCTGGTGGAGGTGGTTGAGCGATAGAATCATTATTGTGGGCCCAGAAATTTATAGAGTCATTTAATGTGGTCTCATGGGCTTGTGCTTGGCCAAGAAAAAACGGAAGAAAAAAGCAATGAAATTACGGCTATTCCTGCCTTATTAGAAGTACTGGCGTTAAAAGGCTGCATTGTAACTCTCGATGCAATGTGTGTATTCCTGTCCAACTCGAACGGTAATTCCTGCATAAGTCGAACAGTGATTCCTGTTTTGCCCGAACACCTATTCCTGATTTAGTCGAACGCTTTAGTCAGCGACTTTTATTAACATAAGCCCTTTGTATTTTTATTGAGGGCCAACAGGCTCGAACGCCCATCGAAATTTGGTCCGCGACATCCGCGTCTAGTCCATTGGTTACCTCATCAAATAAGCAAATTTTTCCATTTTTTAAAAATCCTCGAATCATGGCGATTTTTTGTTTATCGCCGCCAGACAATGTATCACCAATAAAGGTATCTAAGCCCTTGCTCTCAAGAAACGCTTTTAAGCCAAGTGCTTGAGCCGCGTCCATTATCATCGCATCTGTTACGGTATCAGGCTCCTGTACTCCGTATTGAATATTGGAACGAATGGTCCCATGAAACAAAAGAGACTCTTGTCGAAATAGGGTGATTTGCTCCCGCAGTGAGGTTAAACTGACTTCAGCAATATTTTGGCCATTAATAAAAATAGCGCCACTGAGTGGATCGTAGTAGCGGTACAGTAAATCAAATATACTCGATTTTCCTGCCCCACTTTCACTGACAAGAACACACAATTGCCCTGGATTCAGTGTGAAGGAAATATTGTTCAGTATATTGATTCTTGGCTCTAGAACAATATACTCTTGAATAGCGTAGACCTTCAAGATGGCTTTTCTTTCTTCTTCATTTAAGGGTTGAGAGGCATGAGACACTTTTTGAACGATTACATCATAATGTCGCGGTAAATCTTTTGAGGTTAACGTGCCATTGTAATTGACGCCATTGGCCCTAAGGCTATAGTTTAATCTTCCTTCGTCAAGATAAATGGCAATGACGCGTGGTTTCTGGCTTTCCAAAAAGTCATTCAGAGACATGATACAAGGAGAGTATCTTACGGGATAGCCAAAGGTGATATTTCGAAATTCAATGGTAGGTAATCCCTCAATAATCAGGGGTGTATTCGGATATAAATCAACCACTTCTTTTTGTTCGGATAATTTTTCAAAGACTAATTTTACGGATGGATTAGAGGCTAATAGGTTATTGATAGCGGCGCCAAAGGCAGGTAATGAATTGGACAGTCGAGTAAGGTAAGTCATCAACGTCAAAAAATCACGATAATTGGACTGTCCTGCTTTAATGCGTTGTCCCATGTAAAGAGCTGCCATCAACATACCCGCCGAAGCAATCAGAATCTGTATTTGATTCACCGTAATGGCTGTAGACGCAGCTTTAATAATAATATCTGCTGTTTTTTGTGTGACATCAGAAATTTGCTTGAGCGTCCTATCCACATGGTTAAAATCCCAAATCATTTTGTATTGTGTGGGTACTCTTGTCACCATTCCCCAGGTTTCCGAGCCACTTTCTTGTGAAAGCTCGTAGTGGGCGTTAATTTTAGGTCCAGAAAGATAACTAAAGCTGGCATAAACGGTCATAATTCCCATTAAGCCAAGACCAACCTCTAAGCCATATTGATAACATAGCATGCCTGAGGCTAAAGCAATTTCAAAAACCGTTGGAATAATTTCAGTCAGTAATGATTGTGCTGAGCCCGCTACATTAAATCCCTTGCCAATCACAAAGGTTTTATCACCATCTTCCGTATTGCGGTGATAATCCATGTTTTTATGCATCATATAATCACTGAGATCAGTCAGTACTTTCTGCGCCGTTGTTTGGCTAATAAACATCAACAATTTTTCCCGTTGAGCGGGAAGCAATTGCGCACTGGCTGCGGCAATGACAAAAGCGAGAATAGACCAGTTAGATTCTAACGCAATACCTAAAATATTTACGGGTTTACCGTTATTTAATGATTCAACAGTTTTTGCTAAAATGGTTGGAATAAGTAAATTACAGGCAATCGTGAGGAGCGTCAGCCCAGAAGCTTGAATAATTTTTGGGATATTTTTGTCAATCCAAAGATAGGATGCCAAACGTGAGTAAATTTCTACCGTAGAAAATTCTTGTGTAGCAGGGACGTTTGATACAACTGGCGCTAAAGATCCATGTTCCGATTGCATCGGTGACATTATCGAATGACCTAACTCAAGATCGCCACTATTATTATCAAGTCGAGTATATTGACCATTTTTTGGCAACATATGCCTGCCCCAAAATATTTCAGTTATTGTCAGTATACAATAGCAGGCTTAATGTATTATGAATTCTGCGCGTTAGCGCGCCATGATCGAATTGAAAAAAATGAATTCGACCGTCAATTTTGATAATATTGTATTTATCACTTATTTAATGATAGAAGCTTAGACTGTTGTGAGATCGAAGAGTGTTTATGTATATTGCTGACGCTGAAATTTTAGCAGTTCCCATTCAGGAATGTGGCGAATCGTTGATTGATTTAAAAACCAAACGGCATTGGTTTATGGTCCGCCGCCTGAAAATGAATATACGGCACTCGATTACACAAAAATGCGGGAAAGTGTTTATCAGAAACTTCTGGCTGCTCAAAGGGATTTACCTTCGGGTTGCGCTTTCGGATATATGAAGGATTTCGCAGTTTAAAAGTCCAACAAATATTATTTGATGAAGAATATGCGCGGGTTAAAACGCGTGATCCAGATAAATCACATCCTGAACTCTTCCGAGAAACCACCCGGCTTATTTCGCCAGTAAAAAATTTAGATGGATCGATGAATATTCCGCCGCATAACACGGGTGCAGCCGTAGACATAGAAATTATTGATAGTGCTGGAAACTTGATTGATATGGGCATGGTTATTGCAGATTGGATCCATGTTCATCCAGATTTATGTTTGACGCAGTGCGAATTATTATCAACCGAAGCACAAAAAAACCGCCGCATTTTACTGGAAATTATGCAATCGCATGATTTTGTGAATTATCCGATGGAATGGTGGCATTTTTCATACGGCGATCGTTATTGGGCGTATCATAAAAAAGTGTCTCATGCGTTGTATGGTCCTGTGTCTGAAGGTGTATCATGAAAACCATTGGTCTTTTAGGTGGAACCGGTTGGTCCTCCAGCATCAAATATTATCAAATGCTCAACGAACTTGTACATGAACGCCTCGGCGGTTATCATAGTGCTAAAATCTTGCTCAAAAGCATCGATTACCATGAGATCATGATGCATTATGGCAAAAATCATGAAAAAATTGCTCAAATTTTACGGCATGAGATCCAAACCTTTTTACCGTTACAACCGGATTGTTTAATTATTTGTTGTAATAGTTTGCATAAATATTATGATCGCATTGCTTCGACGCTTTCAATAACGATTCCCGTTTTTCACGCTGTTCATTTGGTGGGAGAAGAACTTCAGAAAAGACAGTCTCAAAAAGTATTACTGCTGGCTACAAAATTCACGATGGAAGATGGTTTTTTTGCGAAGATCTTAGAAGAAAAGGGTATTGAAGTGGTGATTCCGGAAGCTAAAGAAAGAGAGCAAATGAAAATTATTCATGCGGAATTGATGCTTAATCAGATTCATGAATGTTCTCGAGATTTCTTTCACCAACTCATGGCTCGCTATCAAGATGTCGATGCGATTATTCTTGGCTGTACGGAATATTCTTTGTTAGTGAACGAAAACACTTTCCCAAAGCCTATTATTGATCCTGTTTATTTGCAAACATTGCATGCGGTGAATTATGCGTTAAGTGAATGACATTTTTTCCATACAAATGTTTGCCCTTTTTTACTCTCAGCAATAGTCAGATAAAGATAATTTTGTTTGATATGATAAATACGTTGATATGATTTTCCAACCATTTCAGGAAAAACGGCGGTTTCTATCTCATGAGTAACGCGATGATTTTTCTCATCAATGCGGTAATATCCGCCATAAGCAAAGAAATTTTCTTCTAAAGAGGTTGCTGTGCTTGTTTGCTCTTTTCGCATAATTTGCACTTCCATCACGCCTTGGGGCGAATAGATAAGATACCCAATAGGGTTTTTGCCCCAAGTATTATCAATAATGCCATTAGCTGAGACTGCTTTGACAAAACGCCAACAACCTATTAGTGGATCCGTCTGTTTTGCATAGGCATTCAAGGAAAACAGGAGCATCCAGAAAGTAAACAAACACGACTTTAAAAAATAAATTTTTTTCATACGGTTTTATCCAGTCGACGTAAAATGGCATGAGATAACTCAGGAAAAGTCAGTTTATCGTAATCACCACCAAAATGACCTTCATTGGTGTACTCATGGTATTCGCTATTTAATTGTTCATGCAGATAACGAGCTTCTTGAATTGGGATCCACTTATCGTCTTGTGAGGCAAAAAGAATAATCCATTGTTGATTTTGCTGAATCTTTTTCCAGTTCCAGGGTGTATCGAAATACCCTGACAGTTTTTCTTTTTCCAGATCTAAATGCGTGTGATAAGCACCAACAAGAACCGAGCCTAAAATAGGGCATTGTTCTGCCACGCGCATGGCAGCAATAGCACCACTGGAATGTCCAACAAGAATCGTATTTTTATCCGCTTTTAGTTCATTGATTATAAATGGTACCCAAAATGACATTCTGGCTAAATCATTATCTGGAAATTCTTCTGCAATAACGGTTATTCCAGCGGCTTCTAACGTATTTTTGACACTCGGAAACCAATTGTCTTTTGGAGAGCCACCGCCATTGCCAGGAATAAAAATCACTTTGGGTTGCATGGTAAAACCTCATTCTATTTATTGTGCTAATTTTACTCTTGATGATGCAAAAAACAATCCACGGTATGATCATTGACCATACCCACCGCCTGCATAAAAGTATAACAAATCGTGGTTCCAATAAACTTAAACCCGCGTTGCTTTAAATCACGAGACAGTTTATCGGAAAGTTCTGTGCGCACGGGAATATCGATTTTACTCTGCCAATGATTAAGAATGGGTTTATTATCGACAAATTGCCAGAGATAATCTGAAAACGATTGATGCGTGGTGAGTTTTAAAAAGGCTTTGGCATTGGTAATAGTGGATTGTATTTTTAATGCATTACGAATAATCCGCGCATCTTGCATTAAAGCATCGATTTTATGTTGATCATAGGCTGCTATTTTTTCGGGTTGAAAGTTATCAAAACATTCGCGAAACGCGGGGCGTTTTTTTAAAATCGTGAACCAGCTTAATCCGGCTTGCATGCCTTCTAAAATCAAGAATTCAAACAATAAGCGATCCTCTCGAATGGGTACGCCCCATTCATGATCATGATAATCGATATAAAGTGGATCAGAGGTTACCCAAAAACAGCGGTTTTTTTCAGGAGTGTTAAGCATTTTTTACCTTATTTTTCTGCATTTGACTTCTCATGTTGCAACAACCACTGCTTTCTTGCAATACCTCCACCGTAACCACCTAAATCACCGGCACTGGTAATAATCCGATGGCAAGGAATAATAATGGCCAATTGATTGGCGCCATTGGCATTTGCCACAGCGCGGGTAGCAGTGGCTTTTCCTATGGCTTCTGCTTGTTCAGCGTAGCTTTTGGTGCTGCCATAAGGAATTTGGCATAACGCATGCCAAACAGATTGCTGAAATGAACTGCCCAATAGAAAAAGAGGGGTTTTAAATGTTTTGAGCGTGCCCTCAAAATAAGCCGTTAACTCTTTTTCAATCGATTCAATGGGTGTTGTTTTTCCTGGAACAATGGCGGCATTGACTCGTCGACGTAATCGCTCAATCTCTCGTTCTAGCCCACGCCTGTCTAAAAATTCAAGCAGATACAACGCTTCTTCATCGGCAATAGCTAACATCGGTCCTAATCGCGTATCTAACCAAGAGGTTTTTAAAACTTTTACCTTTTGGTGTGCTTTGAAAGGCGGGGCACCCATGATTTTAGAGAACGCATCGCGGAACCCACTGCTGGATTCATAATCCATATCCAATTGCGTTTGAATAACACTGTTACCCGAACGAATATGTTGCATGGCTAATCCAATACGCCGAGCCCGTGCATAAGCAATAAACGTCATACCAAAGCGTTTTTGAAATTGACGACGAACTGTCGATGCATCCACCCTATGTGACAATAATGTTTTGAAATCTCGTTCCATCCAGCGTTTGGAAGGATTTTTTTCAATAGAATCTACTAATTGTTGCACTAAATCGGACGCTTGATTCGGTAATAACATTGGACGACAACGCAAACACGGCCGAAAAGAAGCCAATAAAGCTTCTTGTGCGGTATTATAAAATTCACAGTTTTCTAATTTTGGTTTTCTGGCAGGGCAGGTGGGTCGACAAAATACCCCTGTCGTTTTAACACCTACATAAAATATCCCCTCATAATCATTGTCTTTGTTTAATAGCGCTTGATAGTATTCTTGTTTCTTTGATTCGGCTAGCATGGTTTGTTCTCAGCATGAAATGTGTTCATTATATCGAATTTTTTATTAAAATCTGCCGAAAAACAGGCGTGGATTTTTGATTCATTAAATATCTTGACATTATTGTAAATATACATACAATATTGAATTTTACAATAAAGGTTAAATCATGTGGATAAGAGAACATCAACAGTTAGTTAAAGATATCAAAAAAGAGACCATTTGGGCTTTATGGAAGGATATTAATCATTGGCCCGCGTGGCATGATGATTTGGAGTATTGTCGACTCAACGGTGAGTTTGCTGTGGGTAATTTTTTTATGCTAAAACCCCAAAACGCACCCGCTGTTAAAATTATGATTATCGAGATGGAAGAGGGCAAAAGCTTTACGGATTGTACGAAATTTTTTGGCGCCCAAATGATTGATACGCATTCTATGGAAGAAACAAGTGAAGGACTTTTATTAAAAAATAAACTTGTTGTTCAAGGACCACTAAAATGGCTATGGATTCATTTGGTTGCTCGTCATGTTGCTAATACTGTTCCCGATGAAACAGAGGCGTTGGTGAATTTAGCGAGACAAGAAAATGTCTAAACTTCCTTTTGGATTTGAACAGCCTGAGGACAGTCCTGGTTTTTTATTATGGCAAACAATGGTGATTTGGCAGCGCCGGATTAAAAAAGCACTGGAACCTTACGACATTACCCATCCGCAATTTGTATTAATGGCGCAAGTACTGTGGTTGAGCCACCATTCTGAAGAAGTCCCTAATCAAATCACCTTGGTAAAAATGTCAAAACTGGATAAAATGACGGTATCACAATCACTGAAAAAACTGGTGGTACAAGATTTAGTTAAACGAGCCGAACATGCGAATGATACTCGCGCGAAAGGCGTTTGGCTAACAAAAAAAGGTGAAAAATTGATACTGCAATTGGTGCCCATTGTGGAGAAAATTGATGCCGAATTTTTTGGTGTTTTACCTTTATCCCAACAAGAATCATTGCATCATTGTTTACACAAATTATGTCAAACCCAAGAGAGCTAAACCGATGTTAAAAATTATTTTTTTGTTTTTATTTTCACTATTCAGTAGTATTTCATGGGCGTCTGACGTGCCTTATAAAATTGTTGAAATGCCGATTGTTCAAAAAAAATTAATGACGTTAGAGAAAAATTCAGATGGTCGCTTAGGAGTATTTGCCTGGGATACGGGCAATAATCAAGCTATTACTTACCGTGCTAATGAGCGTTTCCCCTTTTGTAGTACGTTTAAAGTACTGGCTGTCGCCGCAATTTTGAAACAAAGTATGCAAGAACCCACTTTGCTTCAGAAAAGAATTTTTTATACGCCACAAGAGTTGCAGGCATGGGTATATACCCCCATTTCTCAAGAGCATGTGGCCGATGGTATGACGGTTAAAGAAATTTGCGCCGCCACTATGATGTATAGTGACAATGCCGTGAATTTATTAATGAAAGAATTAGGTGGTCCGCAAGCGATAACCGCTTTTGCACGTTTTATTGGTGATAAGTCATTTCAATTAGATCGTTGGGAACCCGAATTGAACGCCTCTATTCCCGGTGATATACGCGACACGACTACCCCCACGGCAATGGGCAACGATCTCAATGTACTCGTATTGGGTCACGTTTTAAGCTCTTCACAACAGCATCAACTTCAATATTGGCTGAAACATAATACGACCGGAAATGCACGGATTCGTGCAGGTGTGCCTAAAGATTGGACTGTGGGTGATAAAACCGGAACAAGCAGTGAATATGGCACCACCAATGATGTTGCGATCATTTGGCCTAGGCACGGTTCACCCATTATTATGGTCATTTATTTTACGCAAGATACGAAAGAGGCTAAACCTCAAGATGCATTGATTGCCTCTGTAGCTGAAGTCGTCGTAAATGCATGGAAGGATGAGCAAAAATGAAAGTAGAACTGGTTCCTTATCATCCTCAATGGCCCACATTATTTTTTCAAGAAAAAGAAGCGCTTGAAAAAATATTAGGCAATGTGGTTGTTTCCATTGAGCATGTAGGGAGTACGGCAATTCCTGCAATCGCTGCAAAACCGGTAATTGATATTTTAGTGGGGGTATCTGATTTAGAAAAGATAACATCAGATCATCGACAGGTGCTGGCAGCATTTGGTTATCGTTATAACGCTGCATTTGAGGTATCTTTTCCGAATCGACAATATTTTCAAAAAGATAACGCACAAGGCCTTCGTACGCATCAATTGCATGTCGTCAATTATCCATCAGTTTGGTGGGAAAAGATGTTGTTGTTTCGAAATTATTTGCGTCATTATCCGGTTGAAGCGAAAGCCTATGAAGCCCATAAGTTCTTGCTTGCAAAACAGTTTCCTGATAGTGTGCCGTATGCTTTAGCAAAAACGGCTTTTTGTGAAGCCATTGAAGCCAAGGCCTACGCTGATTGGGCAGTGAACAAACCCCATGCTAAAACAGAACGCTTATATGGGTATATTCCGCAAATTTCCTGCCTCGAGAATTATCTCAAGATGTTCCAAGACCCTATGTTTATTAAGTGTTTTGGTGTGGCATTGGCTCCAGAGCGGATTAAAACCATTTTGACACGCGATATGGGATATTGGAATCAATATCGGTTTGCACCATGGGTCTGGTTTGATAAAAAAACTCGTCAATTTGTCGGTGAAGGGGGATTAAATCATGCACCAATAGAAGGGGAGTCGGAGATAGAATTAACCTATTCTTTGATGCCTGCTGCTTGGGGAAAAGGATTCGCTGCCGAAATAGGCCAATACGCTTTGAATTATGGGTTTAATCATCTGAATTTCTCGCATGTGATGTGTTTTACCCTGCCCACCAACCATCAATCGTTACGCGTAATGGAAAAATTGGGATTTCATTATGTAAAACCGTTTACACATGCCGATTTGCCACATAAATTATATCAACGAAATCACCCAAAAGGAGACAATCGATGAAAACCGGCCAATGCCAATGCGGTGCAATACGTTATGAAAGTACTGGTGAGTCTTTAGCTTTGTATGTTTGCCATTGCTTGGAGTGTCAAAAGCAATCAGCATCGGCTTTTGGTGTTTCTCTGGGTGTACCTCAAGAAGGATTTAAAGTAACACAAGGTCAACCTCATTTTTGGACTCGAAACACAGACAGTGGTCGACAAGTACAATGTGCTTTTTGTCCAACATGTGGTTCTCGTTTATGGCATAAAGAGCCTGACACCGGCATTATTTCAATTAAAGGTGGTTCTTTAGATGAACCACTGGATCTTTCTCAGGCGATTCACGTGTGGATATCCAGAAAATTATCGGGTGTTGTGATTCCTGAATCAGCGCAACAATTTTTTTATGAAGATTAAAACAGATTTGGTATACTTCTACCATGCAAAAATACTTATGAGTGCCTGTTTACTCGGAGCCAAAGTACGTTACGATGGTGGCGATTGCGAACAGCAAAATATTTTGTTGAATCAATGGCGTGTTGAAGGGCGCATTGTTACCATTTGTCCTGAAATGGCGGGTGGCTTGCCGACGCCACGACCACCTGCTGAAATTATTGGCAACGGTGGTGGTGAAGCAGTATTAAAATTTCAAGCCAAAGTAGTAGCTAACACACAACAAGATGTGTCGGATGAGTTTCGAAAAGGTGCCGAATTGGCCTTGGCTCTAGCTCAGAAGCATGATATTAAAATCGCCATTCTCAAAGCCAATAGTCCTTCGTGTGGAAACTTAGAAATTTATGATGGTACGTATAGTCGTCAACGAATTGTTGGTCAAGGCGTTACAGCAGCTTTATTAACACAGCATGGCATCAAAGTGTTTAATGAAAATCAGCTGATGGCAGTGGCAGAATACCTGGAAGCACTGGAGCAGTAGGCATGTGTCAATAGTACATTTCATCAAAATAAAAAATATTCATGATATTATTTTAGATAAAGTTTCATTCCTTCATGAGAGGCTTCGAATCCTAAGCGCTCATAAAATTGTTTAGCCCGTGGTCGTTTTTTATTGGTGGTTAGTTGAACGATGGAAGCGCCTTTCTCGCGTCCATAAGCAATAGCCTCTTTCATCATCCATTCACCCAATTTTTGTCGACGATATTTTTGTGCCACTCGTACTTCTTCAATCAGCAACCGAGTTGAACCATGAAAAGATAAAGAGGGCAGCAGTGTGAGATGACATGTTCCGATGATTTTTTGCTCTAACTCGACCACCATTAAATAATGATTAGGGTCGTTATCAATGTGATGAAAGGCTTCAATATAGCGTGGGTCAAGCGTTTCAGCTAACGATTCGCGGATCTGACCCAATTCATCAGGTTCTAAAAGTAAGGCAATAATCGCGTTTAAATCATCTACCGATGCTTTTCGATAGGTTAGTGTATGAGCGAGAGGAGTGTTGTCTTCAGCCGATACGTATATCCATACTTTTTCCCCCGATGCGGTACTGGCTGAAATACGTTTGTATTCATTCACCTCGTAGCTATCGGCTCGTTGCAATTCTTCTGGCTTAATTTCAAAAACTGTACCTTCCACACAGTCTTTTGGATTGCCTGTATAAACCATCATGGGATGAAAATCTTTTCCACTCGTAGTGATAACTTCTGCATCCTGAATTTTTACTTCAGATAATTGAAAACCTACTAAGACATCTGGATGTCCACTCAAAAGTCGTCCAAACGTTTTTTGCTGAACGTTATCGTATTGCAGGGTGCCATAAGAAAAGAGTTTTTCAGTCATCATAGAAAACTTCGCTATCATTGAGAAACTATTAGAATTATACGCTTATCTTCAATGAAAAGAAGCGATATAATGAGACATCCTTTTAACGAGAACGCTTATGTTTATGCATTTTGACCATATCTTAGTCATCAAAGAAACACGCCAACAGGAAAAACGGGTAGCGTTAACGCCAAAATCTGTTGCATTATTAGTCGCTAAAGGCTATCGAGTTTTGGTTGAAGAAAATGCTGGCGTTCATGCTGGTTTTGGAAATGTGGATTATATTCAAGCCGGTGCCAAGGTAATTTCTTTCACGGAAACGGGGTTTCCTGCCAATAGTTTTATTGTTCGTGTATTATGGGATAAAGCGCAGGCCTTAGAAAAGAATCAACGTTTTCATGAAAATACGGCTATGTTGGGATTTTTATTTCCCTTCATGGATTTACCGCATATTACTACTTGGCAACAATTGGGGTTAACAACATTATCGTTTGATTTATTTGAAAGTCTATCGGTAGATGATCCTAAAAATGCACAAGCGGCAATGAGTCGGATTGCGGGAAGACTGTCTTTTTTGGATGCGTTAAAACACTACCGAGGTGACAAACCTATTTTCGTTAGCATTATTGGTACAGGTGCAGCGGGCATGAGTGCCGCATTTGAGGCAAGTCAGCGAGGTTTTCCTGTTCAGGTGTTTGGGCGAAATGAACGTCATCGTGCTGTGCTCGCTGAGATGGGTATTGCTTATCACATATTACCCTCAGAAAATCCGATTGAATTTATCCAAACCCATTTAAAAGAATCCACTATCATTATTACTTCTGCCAGAACAGCGGGTAGAAAAGCGCCGTTATTATTAAACGAAACCAGCTTGCAATTACTGCCGTCGAAAGCCGTCGTAGTGGATTTAGCTGTCAGTAATGGTGGGAATGTAGTGGGTAGTCAGCATGATTGTATTAAAACGATGGATAATGGCGTATTAGTAATCAATGTTTCTGGCTACCCTAAAGCAGAACCTCAAACCTCCAGTGAAACCTATGCGCAATGCGTTGTCAGTGTATTAACTGAAATACTTTCACCGCAAGGAGACATGCTCTTTGAGCATCCTATTGTTCAAGAAATTTGGGTTACACACAATCGGCAGCGTCGAGAAGCGTTGTATGAAAACTTTTGAAAGGTAGAATATTTTTATGAAAACAACACCCATTCCACAAGACTACCAGCATACTTCTCCTGCTGGTGCTGAAGTCAGAGTGCTAATGAATAACGAGCATGGCGGCATGGCGCATTGCACGCTAAAAGATAAGAAAATATCAAAAGCCGTGCAACATAAAACGGTCAGTGAGTTTTGGCATATTTTATCGGGTAAAGGCGCTATTTGGCGAAAACAAGGGCAGGAAGAAAGTGTTACGTTATTAGAATCTGGTATTAGCATTGATATTCCTTTAGGTACACAGTTTCAATATCGCAGTGATGAAGGGGATTTAGTTTTTATTTGTGTCACCATGCCGCCTTGGCCGGGACACGACGAAGTTGAGTATGTTGTGGAACCTCATTGGGAGCCCACGCCATGAAAATTGTCCATCAAAATGAAACACATGAAGTAAAAAATAGCGATAACTGTATGGTCATCGAATACCCCACATTAGATTCAGAAATGGATTTTGCTATTGCACATATTACTGGGCGTTATCCTGAAAAAAATCGAGCAGTTAATATCCAGTGCAAAGAAATGGTCTATATTCATGAAGGTCAAGGGATAGTTGAAGTTGAAGGAAAACACTATTCACTTAAAACGGGAGATTGTGTGTTAATTGAAGCAGGCGAAAAGTTTTTTTGGGAAGGAAAAATGACGTTGTTTATTTCTTGTCGACCTGCTTTTAACATCGAACAACATCAATGGGTAGAATAAAAATGAGTACACATGAAGAAGCGAGAAAAATTTTGGTAGATGTGATTACCTTAAGCCAACATCGGTGTAAAACGCCTATTGCTGGTCAATTAGCTTATGCGGGCATTGAAAATTTTGTGGGACGCGTGATTGATGGCTATAGTCCAGAAGCTTCCGATGTGATTTTACTGGCAAGGCAAGCGGCAGAAGCATTGTGCCAAGTTCAAAATGCTTTAAATGCTCAAGGGCTGGGTTTATATATTTTTGATGCCTATCGACCATTATGCGCTGTGAAAGATTTTGCCACATGGTTTCGTGCGCCGGTTGCCAATGCTTATGAAACGGAGCGACAACGCATTCACTATCCTCAACTGACTAAATCTGATTTAGTGGCACAAGGATATATTCCTGACACGGTTTCTCGGCATAACTTTGGTCGAGCCGTCGATTTAACGTTAATCCATTTACACGATCAATCATTTTTGGATATGGGTACGTGCTTCGATTTTTTTGATGAGTTATCCCATCACACAGCGACTGCCGTGCAATTAGGAGAAAATGCCTACCAGAATCGACAACTTTTATTGAACATCATGCAACAACATGATTTTCAACCATATCCCACAGAATATTGGCATTATGACTATCATGTTATTGAGGTTGCAGAGCCAATGGACTTACCTATTGATGCTTCATTAAAAGATTGGAATGTATAATCATGACCAAACTGAATGCGGAACATTATCATCAAAACTCAACGGTTCAAAAAAGCCTCGCGGATGAATTGTTATCATGGCATACCATTCAACCCCATGAGAATATTTTAGATATTGGTTGTGGTGATGGGGTAATAACAGCTAAATTATCGCAAATGGCATTTCAAGGAAAAGTATTGGGTATTGATCCATCGCCAGAAATGATTGCTTTAGCGAGACAAAGTTTTCCAAAATGTAATTTTCCTCATCTTGATTTTCAAATCGGTAAGGCAGAAGATCCGCATGGACACAATCAATATTCGCTCATCACAGCCTTCAGCTGTTTGCATTGGGTAAAGAATTTAAAAAAAGCCTTTCAACACATGCATGAAGCATTGTTACCCAAGGGTAAATTACTCGCGTTAACTTATCCTGCTGAATCACCTTATTGGACATTATTTACGGAGATTTTACATCAACCTACTTGGCAAAACTATTTTTCACACAGCATTTGCCCACATTGGCTAACCAGTGAGTTATATACAGAAAGAGTTAAATCCATCGGGTTTCATTGTTTACGTGTTGAAACACTCGATGGAACAGTTACCTATGAAAATCCTGAAGCATTTAAAAATTATGTGAATGGTTGGCTACCGTGTCTATTGGACGCTTCTGCCTCTGTATTATCAGATTATCTGGATGAAGTGACCCAGTTAGTTTGGAAACGCTATGGAACAGCACAAAAAGAAGCCATTGTTCCGTATAAAAAACTTCATCTCTATTTGGAGAAATAAAAAATGCACTGCCCCTGCAAAAGTGAAAAAGAATACGCGCAATGTTGCGAACCATTTATTATTGGTAATCAATTGCCCAATACACCTGAACAACTCATGTGCTCCCGATATACCGCTTATACGCAAGCCAATATCGATTATATTGTTGCTACGATGAAAGGCGCGGCTTTAAAAGATTTTGATAAAGCCTCTGCTAAACAATGGGCGAAAGTGTCACATGGGTAAAACTAAAGTAAACGTTCAGCTCGCTGGCTCTAATTTAGATTAGAGGCCGAATGTTGTTGTTTTCGCGCCGCATCAATAAATTTTTCTTTAATTTGAGTAAAAACAAAATCCGTACCACTTTTTTCATCGTTGTT
>JAJZTL010000158.1 GCA_021848965.1 Pseudomonadota bacterium | reverse complement strand
CGCCAAACAGAAAAACATGAATTTGGATTCAGGAGGTAAAAGCAGTTAATTGATTGATCGGGAACCGGCAATGATAATTGTCGCGAACCGGCAATGATAGTTGACGTTTAACAAAGCTACACTACTTTTTTTATATTCATCCGAGTTACAGAAAAATTGCTTCTCTGTCATCGTGTTGATATTGGATTTAGTCACAAGCAACATGTCATCCAATACATGATTTGCGACTAGAAAATCAGGTTTCTTTGGCAGGTACGAAATGGCTTCAGACAAGGTTGCCTGAATCGGATAAATTCTGGCTTCTGGTAAATACTTTTGATATTTTTGTGTGATGACCTGTAACGAACTTGGTAATGGATCAATGAGATACAAGCTACCTTTAAACGCATTGTTCACCAGAGCAAAACCAATTTTAAATGAATTTCCTGGTCCGATCTCAATTACAGTATCATCAGACTTGAATCCAGAGTATCTAAACAAATGTGACCAAATATTGCCAATATAACGCTCATAAGTATCATGATCGTTTAATAGGTCTTGTGGAATGTTTCCTAGTGTCATAATTTATTTTTTTTAAATTTGAGTTGCACGTTTGGCCTTAAATTTCCCGATACCCCCAAACACTTCTCGCAAGAATTTAGCGGGATCTCCCTATTTAAATAGTCCAGTGCTTTTGTCTTGAACTCAGGATCAAGAAGGGCGATTCCATCCTGTGCGCTATAGGATGAGCCCATGTATGAGGCTCGAGTGCATTTATGGAAGTAGCCTTCCCGAATAATCAGACAGCGATGCCTCATCCAGCAGTCATCATAAATCGTCTGGATGCGATCTTTGTCTCTAGTTGGTTCATCCAGAAAAATTTCATTAAACTGAGTGACGTATTTTATATTTAGAACGATACCATATTCCTTTGCCTTAATTTTAACATCATCAAGAATCTTTTGTTTTACAGGTACGCTGGAATAGTTTGAGATCGTTAATTGGTCGATATTTTCCCAGAAACCGGGTTTCATTTTGTGTAAAAGAAGGCCATTAGTAACCACGCGAACGATTTGAGATACGTTTGATTTTTTGACAAGTCGCAACAATTTATCCAGTTGGGGATGCAGTGTCGGCTCACCACCAACAATTTTAAAAATATCCGGTTTAAAGTGCATTTTAACAAAATCGCACACTTCCTGAACTTCTTCCAGACTCATAAATTTTTTTGGATTAAACGGGGAAAGATTACAACAATCCCGGCATTTGAGATTACAATGTTCTGCTATGTGAATTTCAAACGATTCTGTTGAAATTCGCTGTTCTGAATCTAAAACATATTTCAGATTTTGATTGCCATTTTCATTCTCTCCTTTTTTCACGAATAAAGCTTCAACCTCAACGAGGAGCTCCTGCCTGCAAATATCTGCCTGTTGCGGGTCCTGTGTAAGAACCCCCATAAATGCTCAGCCTAAAAATCATACAGTATTTGGTACAGTCACTTAATTCTAAATTTTAGTTTTAAATGGGAATGGTTTTTGATCCGTATTAAACATCAAAAAACGATCTACCTTATGACCATAAGCACATAATTTTTCACTGATTTTAAGCAGTAAAACGCTTTGCTTATTTTTAAAAAAGACAACTAAAAACTGCAGTAAAGAAATAATGGTTGTTGTTGTACGAAGAAGATTCGCAATAATAAAAAATAAACCCATATGTAAACCGCGCATCATTAAGCCTGATGCGCGTAGTTTATTCAATGCTAACTGAAATTTAATCTTCGTCTTTAGAAAGAGAGCCTGTTGTCGCATTAATTTTTACCTCAAACTTCTTGCCTTGGGTATCTCGTCCTTTAACTTCCCATTGGCCATGTTCTAATTCAATTTTACGGATATTTGTATATCCAGCTTTCTCAGCAGCAGAAAGCGCTTGTTGAATATTGATCTTGGGTTGAGTTGCGTTTGCAAAAGCCACTGAGCATGTTAAAGCTAGTGATGTTAAAACAATTGTTTTTATTTTCATATTGGATCCCTCAATAGTTTGAAACTATTCAAAAGTATCATTTTATCATCACGCTGTAAATAACAATCCAAGTTCATCCCCGCCATCATTTGAAGGGATTGAGTCTTTGAAAAATCCTTGTTGTCTACTCGTTTTTGCATTTTGATTGTGTTGGGTCGATTGGTTCCAAACGCACAGATAAGCTTTAGTCGTATAATTTACGATGAAGAACGCAAGTGCTAAAAAAATTAATGACGTACTTATCATGCCTAACGGAGGACACGCTGAAATCATGGTAATTAAAAGCAAACTCATTGCAGTTAGGCTTAATCCCCTAATTATAAATCGGCCACGACAATCAAAATATCGCGCATTGACTCGCTGTAATATTTTTTGTTCAATACGTTGATCCTCAGCAGTAACGGAAGCTTGATAACTTATTTTATTTCGGTCTTTTTTATTTAATTTGGAAAGCACGACTTCGAGTTTGTCACTATGTTTCTTGGATTGAAAATTATTAGCGGAAAAGATACGGCATCGACTAGAAATTTCGGATAATACCCGCTCTTTATCCCTGTGTAATTTTTTAAATTCCTGGATAAGATTCTGTAATTGAGTTTTGTTTTCGGTAGTTTCTTTTTGGTTTAAGCTTTCTTTACATAGCTTTATTTTATTTTTGCAGCTGCCCATTTCGTTGTTTAAATACTTGATTTCAATGGTACGCTCATCGAGCCAACCTAAAAAATATAATTCTTTCGATGCATAGTAAAAATTAATGCTTGCAATAATAAACTCTAAAAATGATGCAGTAAAATTAGCAAATGCTGCCCATGGTGTTACAACAGACAGTGTTTTTAAGCCAAAATCCAGCATTAATTTATTTAATGACGGGGCAAAATCAACACCTGCTGCTATAACACTC
>JAJZTL010000157.1:370-2957 GCA_021848965.1 Pseudomonadota bacterium | reverse complement strand
GATCTCTACCTCAATTTACTAATGGGTTTGACCCAAGAATTGAGGAGAAATTGACGATGGCAAATAGGAGAATCGAAATGTATGAATATCGGCAAATTATTTATCGATTACAGCAAGGGCAAAAAGTAAGAGCCATAGCCAGAGAGGGATTGGCGAATCGAGATAAAATCAGAGGCATTCAAAAAATTGCTGAAGAAAATGGGTGGCTAGATAGAGATGC
Organism: Pseudomonadota bacterium; assembly: GCA_021848965.1. Lineage (GTDB taxonomy): Bacteria > Pseudomonadota > Gammaproteobacteria > Legionellales > Legionellaceae > CABHON01. The sequence goes on along the minus strand of JAJZTL010000157.1, from coordinate 2,737 downwards.
ATTGCTGCCTGAAGAAGAAATGCTACAAGACTTTTTTAGTAAAAAAGCAATGAAAGCGCAATCAAAAGTATTAAAACACGCAGAACTAGTTAACCGATGGGTTAAACAAGGGATCCGAGCAACGGTTATTTATCAACATTTAAAGGAAATGCATGGATTTGAAGGCGCCTATAGCAGTGTTTTAAGATTTGCCCAAAAAATTAGGGGAAATGAAACCAATTTGACAGTACCCCTTCATTTCCAACCGGGAGAAGCGGGTCAAGTCGATTTTGGTAAAGGTCCAAAATTATTGGATGAGAGGACGGGTTGTGAAGAGGAAACTTGGTTTTTTGTATTTACTTTGTGTTGGAGTAGGCATCAATATGCGGAATTAATCACCCATCAAGATATAGAAACTTGGTTAAATTGCCATCAAAATGCTTTTAATTGGTTTGGTGGTGTTGTAGGTAAGGTGATTATTGATAATCCAAAATGCGGCATCACCAAAGCCTGTTATTATGAACCTACAGTGCAACGTAGTTACGAAGCCTTTGCTCAAGAGTATAAATTTATTATTTCTGCTTGTCCGCCAAGGGAGCCTAAAAAGAAAGGTCGAGTAGAATCTGGAGTTAAATATTTAAAAGGTTCATTTTTACCTTTACGACAATTTAAGAGTATTCAAGATGCAAATCAACAATTACGAAATTGGTTATTAAATACTGCCGGGACCCGTGTGCATGGTTCAACATTTGAACAACCTCTTAAAATGTTTAGTGAAATTGAATGCTACCAATTAAAACCATTGCCCCAAACACCGCCTGAAATTGCGGTCTTTGAAAAAGTACAGTCTTATAAAAATTGTCATGTTTTATACAACAAGTGTCACTATAGTGTACCATACACCTTATATGGCAAAATTCTTTGGCTAAAAGCTACTAAAAATATAGTGACTATTTATGACCAACAAACTGTGATTGCCATGCATGCTCGTTTATATAAAGCGGGAGAATATAGCACGCAGCTTGAACACTTACCGCCTAATGCCAATGCATTTTTATTGCAGGATAAAGATTGGTGTTTAAATCAGAGTCACTTGATTGGTAATGCAACCGTTCAGGTTGTTGATTTTCTTCTACACCATCCCGCCCAGGATTTATTGCGAGCTGCTCAAGGAGTTATTAAATTAGGGAAGAAATATGGAACCAATCGTTTAGAAATGGCTTGCAAGCGCGCCATTCATTTTAATGCCATATCTTATCATAGCATAAAAGCTATTTTAGCTAATGGATTAGATTATCATGCCATCGATGAAAATAATGCCTTTGACAAATTAAGCGCTGTTTATAAGGGGCAAGGGTTTTTCCAACGTCAAATTTTTGAAAATATTCATTAACTTTACTAGGAGCAAATAAAATGACCATTCAACAAGCGTTACCTGAACTGAATACTCAATTAAAAAGATTAGGATTATCCGGTATGCTCAATACCATGAGCGTTCGTAACCAAGAGGCAATTGATAATCAAATGGCCTATTGTGAATTTTTATCTTTATTGGCACAAGATGAATTATTAACTCGACAGAATCGTCGGCATGAACGCCTTCTTAAACAAGCGGGCATTAATGGACATAAAACGCTTGAAAACTTTGATTTTAAATTTAATCCCAAAGTAAACCAAGCCGTTATAAAAGATTTAGCAACGATTAGATTTGTTCAAGAAAAGTACCCCGTTTTAATTTTAGGCCCTTGTGGTACGGGGAAATCTCATTTAGCGCAAGGATTTGGGTTTTGTGCCATTAAGCAAGGATATGAAGTCCTTTATACGACCCAAGATAAGCTTTCTCAGACCCTTCAAGTTGCTAAAGCAACCGGTTGTTACACTAAAAAACTTAAGGCGCTCATTAGAGTACCTCTACTCATCATCGATGACTTTGCTTTAAAGCCTTTACGGATCCCGCAAGATGAAGATCTGCATGACTTGATTGCGCAACGATATGAACAAGCTTCTACCATGATCACGAGTAACCTGGCGTTTAGTGAATGGCAACAGGCTTTTCCTAATCAACTATTAGCAGCGGCCACTCTCGATCGGCTCCAGCACAATGCTTATGTATTAATATTGGAAGGAACAAGTTACAGGACAAACAAATTAAAGGATCAATTGTAATTTAAAGGGGGGTTAAATGGCACAAAAAATTCTGTTATTCTAAGCATGTTTTAGGGACCTTGAAATGGCCTGATTAAGGTGCTGATCGGTGGTCGGATTAAGGTGACGTTTGACAGATATTAAAGAACGCCCTCGCATCGTTGAAAAAAAGTCTAGGATAGGTGACTGGGAAGGAGATACAATTATTGGTGCAGAACACAAGGGTGCAATCCTGACACTTGT
>JAJZTL010000157.1:0-360 GCA_021848965.1 Pseudomonadota bacterium | reverse complement strand
TTTGACACTTTGTGATGAATCTTATGTGTGCCACAGGAAAATTCCCATGGATAATCATCCCTGTAGAACGTCGACAACAATACGTGGATATTTTAGAAAAAGCAAGTGTAGAACAAAATATCTTTCCTTTTTGTAAGTTTCTTTTAGCTTATGTTTACCCTTAAGAAAAATACAAGGCCAGAGCGCAACAAGCAACATTTATAATCTAACTGAAACAGCAGTCTCCAAAGTTTATGAAAAATTTGAAAACGAAAGAAAATTACAAATTATGAAAAAAACTTAGGCAATCAAGAAAAGATTATTACATGTCACGATCTGAACCCTGAAGTGGTTCTCCTTTTTCCTTCACCAAGCTTTTAT
>JAJZTL010000156.1 GCA_021848965.1 Pseudomonadota bacterium | reverse complement strand
AGACCAATCAATACCATAACCACAATGAGCAATCAGATGCTCAAAGAAAATCCGTTGTGTACGTCCATTACCTTCACGGAATGGGTGTATGACATTAAGCTCACAATACAAGTCGGCAAGTTGAGGGATTAGTTTTTGTGGTGCTAAGCCTTGAAAGTATTTTTTTTCTTGAAGTGGCCTAAGTAATTTATTGGTTTCAATTTCAATACGGGAAAAATTACAAAAACGGGTATCACCTTTGGAAATATCGATTTGTCTTAATTTTCCTGCCCAGTCGTATAAGTCGCCAAAAAGCTGTACATGAATTGATTTTAAGTATTTTAAGTCGTAGGGTGGTTCAGCATATTCAATGAGACTACTTGCTAATCCAGACAGTTCCAGTTCAGCTTGTTCTAAAATTTGTTCATCACGAATATTGAGTTTGTTCTTTAGGATATTTGTGCCAGGGTAACAATACAGGCTGTCACCCATTTCCCCATATTTATCCATACATGCACCTGACTAAGATTCGGGTTGCGAATACTTCTTATATTTTTGCAAGATTTCAGCTTTACTTTGTTGAGTTGTTTGAGCTGTCGTTGTAATGCCTTCAAGCTTTAGGCTGGCTTGATAGTTTTGCGAACGTGTCGCTTGAATATATTTTCTTTTCTGTTCAGTGGTTCTGAGCATTTCGAAACTCCATTGATGCTACACGTGAAGTAAGTATAGCAGAGAATCTTTTTGATCAATACTGCATACACAGCATTTCTAAAATGTAATACAACGGTATTGTTTCATGTAATAACAGAAAACTAAAAAAAAGTGGAAGAATTCTTAAAATTTAGACCGTCATAGATAAGCAAACCGTATGTATTTGTTGAGAATTGTAATTTTGAGAAAATTTAGTTGATAAATTAAATGAAGTTTCATATACAAAGATATGCTCATTTTTTAAATCGATAAAAATGTTAAGATTTGACTATTTGGTAAAAAATATAGAAATTTTTATGGGGCAATTTATCATGCCCTTTTGCTTTGACCGAAAAAATGTTCAACTTGAGATAGTAAAAATTAACTCAGAACTACTGAAAATCAAAAAGATTAAACAGAGTCAGAAAGTAGTAGTACAAGCAAAGTTCAAAATAATCTATGTGAAAATTTGGCAAAAAATCTTGCTATTGATGCAAACGGAGCCAGGCTTACGTGTGCATTCTAATTATGTTGCAATCTTACAGTTGATACATAATCTTGATGATTTTATCGAAAAATCACAACAACACTTGTGCTTTGAAAGAAAAGCTCAGAAAGAACTGGATGCTAAATTTTTTGCAAGATTTTTTAAGCTAACAAAGAATTCAATAAAGGATCAACTTTTACCAAATCGTTCTGATCACAATGAATTTAAACAATGCAACGTGATAAAAATATTAAGCGAAAATGAATATGCCAAACATTGAAACACAAGAGCAATTCTTAGATTTAGCAGAAAAATATCAACAAGATTATTGTCTATTACGTGATGATATTGTAAATACACAATTTGTCGATCTATCAGATGATTTGTATAAAGATGTCTACGCTCTATACAAATTAGCACAACAAATTTATAGCTATATATCAGGCTCCAGACAGATCGGTAAGTATTCTTTTTTAGCTGCTGTGAGTTTTTTTGCATGTCCAGATTCTAGTAATACACAAGAGCTGTCATCGCAACGTTATTTGATTCTACAAGCGAGTTTTTTAACATATCGGCAGTATCAAGAATTTGCAAAAATTGATAAAGCTGAGAATAAGCAAAAACATGTTTGTGACCTATTACGCTATGTCTCACGATATGTGCTGGATTCTAATCATGCTGAATTATTTCATGAATGTAGTAAGCTGCTAAATTGTTATGTCACGTACGAACGTAATTTGAAAAAAGAGGATCGTAATCAACTTTTTAATATTAAAGATTTCAAACAAGTACAAGTCATAGAGTATTTATCGGCTCTATTAATAATTTTTAAAAGACTAGATGATCGTCGTGTAGTTCATCGTCAGCGTAAGTCAAAAAAAAGCAAAGTTTTGCAATGGCCGACGAAAAATGAACTCAAAAAATTTCGTGAAATTAAAACGGGTAAGCAAGTAGATATTGGACATAACGCAAAGATTAGTATTTATGATGCCGCTCTTCACAAAGATGAAGAGGGTGAAGTTGATCTATTAGATCCTGAAATGGAGTTTTATTCAGAAGATGAAAAGTCTAAAAATTTAAATTATATACTCAGCGATAATGCGACGCATCTAATGCGGCATCGCCAGCGCCGTCATGCTCCTTTTGTTACAAATCCACATTATTTGGCGCCAGATATACTGAAGCAAATTGTTTATGTGTTGAGAACCGAGTTATCCGGGCACTGGAGGGATGCTGCAATCGCTGCAGCATGTTTATTGTCACTTTTGACGGGATTATCACCCGTCGCACTGATGGATTTTAACGAGCTTATTCAAGATGGAATTTTGATCCAGAATGGTTCAAGTAGACGTCGCGAATATTTACTCAAATTAAATCTTAAAATTACAGAGCAGAAGATTAAGAGCTTAAATCATGTGCGGTGGAATGAAGTGATGACACATCAACTACATTTACCTTCTGCTTGGTTTGACTATATAGAACAAGCATCGAATCCACTAATTTCATCAACACACATTAATACGAAACTTAAGAATTGGCTTGATAATCGGTTTGTAGGTTCGATCACTGTAGAAAAACTGCAGGCTCAATTATATTTTCATATATATTATGAAACATATAATGAATATCTTGCTCATGTAATTGCTGGGCGGGATAGTCAGCATCACATGCCTGGTATCTATTATAGAGGTGGATCAGGAAATTTGAACAACACTTATAAGTGATATTTTGCTCCCCAAATGATGTTATAAACACCAATATATGGAGTATTTTATGGCACGTAGACCAAGAAGAAATCATTC
>JAJZTL010000155.1 GCA_021848965.1 Pseudomonadota bacterium | reverse complement strand
AAGAACCTATTCGTATTTTAGATGCAATTAAATGGGATGATAGTATCAAAGAGGATTTTTTTAAAAATAAATGTGAAAAACTGCCTGCAGTTGATAAAGAATATTATTTAAAACATCCATTACCATTTAATCCAGATGATAAAATTGTAGAGCTTCGAAGTATTATTCGAGAAACAAAAAATCGTCTAGGGGAGTACTCAAATATTTCGGCACTTATTGAAAGTCGTTGCGATGACTATTGCAAAGCTGTTCAAATGTTGTCCGCGCGAGGGACGCCGTTATTTTCTTATTTAGCAATGGAACTATATGGAAGTCCCGATGATGCTTTTTATCCCAAAGGCCCTAGATTATCTGAAATAGGTGTTTTGCTGGCTGATACTTTAAAAGTTCTTGCGCATGAATTAAAGACGGATGCAGATGAGAAACGTTATAGCGCAGTAGAAGCAATGGCTATTCTTCAAGGTCGATTATCCCAATATTTTTCTCATCATAATCAAATGCTGGTTAAACTAAGTGATAATATTGTGGCAGATGCGGCGGCAGGTGCTGATTCGATTCGCCTCAATGGTAGTGTTCGATTTAGTGATCGCGATTTAAGATATCTTGAAGTGCATGAAGGTTGGGTGCATTTAGGTACCACATTAAATGGCGCAGCACAGCCACTGTGTACATTTTTGGGCAAGGGTTCTCCTTCTTCTAGTGTGACGCAAGAAGGATTGGCTATTATTAATGAAATTTTTACTTTCTCTTCCTATCCTAAGCGCCTTTTAAAAATCACCAATCGTGTGGCAGCATTAGAGTTAGCCCGCAAGGGCGCTGATTTTATTGAAGTATTTCGTTTCTTAAAGGAGCAGGGTTTTGATGATGATGAAAGCTATACCTCGAGTATGCGTGCTTTTCGTGGAAGCCTACCAGAAAATAATGGACCATTTACTAAAGATTTATCTTATGCAAAGGGTTTTGTATTAATTTATAACTATATACGTCTTGCAGTAAAACAAGGCTTAATTAAGCATATTCCTATCTTTTTTGTGGGTAAAACACTTATTGAAGATATTCAAGCCCTGACAGAACTCTTGGAGGAAGGGATTGTCACTATGCCCATGTATCTTCCACCTAATTTTGGAGATTTAGCGGCATTAAGCTGCTGGATGAGTATGTCATTGTTTTTGAACAAATTTGATCTCGAGACAGTAGCCAAACATTATAGCTTGATTTTGCATGATTAGATGAAGTATACTTTTAGTACTAAATTCAGTACTAAAAAATAGAGCCATTATGAATGTTATTTCAGCACAAGAAGTAAAACGTCGAGGATTAGCTGCTATTGATGATTTGATACCGCAAGGACCTGTACATCTCATAAAAAATAATACACCGCAATATGTTGTTTTAACCGAGGAGCGTTATCAAGAGCTTATTAATCTCGAAAATGAAACTTATATTGAACGTCTTAAATTATCTTTAAAAGAAGTAAAACAAGGGAAAGTTAGTCGTTTTAAGCATGTAGATGACCTATTAAAAGCAATTGATGATGTATGATATTCTTACACCTGATAGTTTTTTAAAGCGCAGTAAAAAATTTTTTCAAAGGCACCCTCAATTAAGGGAAAAGTTTCGCTCGCTTGTCCTGACTTTATCCCAAGATCCTTGGCAACCTTCTTTAAGGCTACATGCTTTAAGAGGAAGTCTTGAGGGGTTATATGCCGTCAGTTTAACTTATAGTTTTCGAGTAACATTAACCATTCAATTTTCTGATAATGAGATTACATTATTAGATATTGGTAGTCATGATGAAGTTTATGAAAAATCTTATTAGTTCTAATAAGTTATTAAAATCAAAACGGTTCTTATATATGACACATATGGCAATTGGTGATTATGTATATCAACGCATGTTTCTAAAAAAGTTGCAAGAGACTTATCCTCATCTGCAAATTGATTTATGGTATGACAATTGTGTGCACGAGGAAAGTGGATGGAATTTGCGTCGCTCACAAACTTTGACGGAATGGTTTAAAGAAGAGCCTTTTTTGCATAATTTATATCCTGTTGCCGCTTCACCGGAAGAACGAGAAGCATTGATTACTCGCGCGCAGAAAGAGAGCTACGATATTATTGTGTTTTCTGTTGATGTATGGAGCGAGTATTATGCAGCAGTGGCAAGAAAGATATCACAGAAAGCGTATGTTGTGGGGACGTTAATCAAATGGAAGCGTAACTTTTTTCAAAAATTTTTAGCATTTAGTCGATGTAATAAATTTTTTATTCCGCGTTATTCATCGAAAAAAAATAAAAATGGACACATTACTGAAATGTATCAAAAGCGCTTCGAACGTTTAGTTGGTTTGAAGACAACGCTGGATGAAATAAAACCTCATTTGACAGTACCGAACTACTGGCAAGAGCGTATGCAAGTCTGGTTAGCTGAAGAGAAGGTCAAACATCAAGCGTTACAAGATACTATACTGATTAACTATTTATCGACAAATGAACAACGGAACTGGTCTTTTGAGCAAGCGCGTGATTTGATTATTGCGTTAAACAAACGTCATCCGCGTTGGACGTATGTTTTAACACTAGCTCCACAGGTATTACCTGAAGTATTACCAAAATTAAATGATACAACATTGCAAGGAATTCATGTCATTCCTTTTTCTGCAGAAGAAAATTTTTACCAGTTGCCAGCATTAGTTCAACAATGCAATTGTGTGATTTCTGTTGAAACGGCGTTAATGCATTTGGCTAGCGCCTTATCTGTACCGCAAATTGCATTAGTGCGTGGTCAAGCGCGTATTTGGGCACCATTAGCCAATGAAAAAACACATATTCTTTTTACGAAAGAGCGGCACAGCCCTATTAGTCAGATTACAGTGAATGAAGTGATGGAATGCTATAACCTTCGTATTTATAACAATTGCATGAAAATTCTCTGAACCGTAGGGGCGAATAATATTCGCCCGAAAAT
>JAJZTL010000048.1 GCA_021848965.1 Pseudomonadota bacterium | reverse complement strand
ATAATCTATTTTATTATAAGAATAAGCTCATGGCACTGTGATAAAATTTCTAACTATTTTTACTGTCCGCCGTAGGGAATTATAATTGACCGCCAACAGCCTGTAGGGGCGAATAACATTCGCCCATGATGGCTTTATTGAGATCCACATTATCAGCAAGAAGGGCGAATATTATTCGCCCCTACAATGGATCGATTGTTTTGATAAGAAACTGAAATGTCAACAGACCCTAGATAAACAAAAAACACCCACACAAAAAAGCGTTACTTCCTCTTCCTACCTTGATACTTTACCGCCATACTATTCAGGTAAATAATAAAGTTAAATCAATCGCTTCAATATTTTTAGTGATAGCCCCCGTTGAAATATAATCTACACCGGTTTCAGCAAATGTGCGAATATTTTCCAGTGTAATATTACCTGAAATTTCAAGAGAAATATTGGAATGAAAGGATTTAGCTCTTATATCCATTGCCATATGAATTTTTCTTAAATCAAAATTATCGAGCATAATAATATCAGGCGAAGCAACTAATGCTTCTTGGAATTCATTCATCGTCTCGACTTCTATTTCAAGCTTTTTATCCGGCAATAATGCACGCGCATTTTTTATGGCATCGGTAATCGAACCACACGCAATAATATGGTTTTCTTTAATCAAAAAAGCATCAAATAAGCCAAATCGATGATTATGTCCCCCACCACAATACACAGCATATTTTTGCGCTAAACGCATGCCAGGAATAGTTTTTCGTGTATCTAAAAGCGTCGTTTTTGTTCCTGACAATGCTTTAACATAACGCTGAGTTTGGGTGGCTGTTGCCGATAATGTTTGAAGAAAATTTAAGGCTGTACGTTCTGCTGTTAAAATATTTCGTGCAGTTCCTTCTATAACACATAATATTTCATTAGGTTGAATGTTATCGCCATCGCGATAGTGCCATTGAAGACGAATATCTGAATCTAACAGATGAAAAGCATTTTCAGCCCATTCTATTCCACATAGCACCATGGGCTCTCGCGTTTTAATATACGCTTTTGCTGTTTGATTTTCATCAATGAGTAATCCAGTAATATCGCCAGAGCCCACGTCTTCCTGAATGGCTTTTGAAACATCCGCCATAATTTGTTCTATGCCACATCCCATAGTTAATCCTCCAATTTTAGTTGAAGCCTTATCAATATTGTTCTATCCGACTCAGACAAAAAATAACTATTTTTAATTGTCATTGTTGCAAAATCTTGTCGAATACGATGCGTTTCTCGTAAAGTATAGAAAGAGGTTGGCGTTAAATCCACTTTTGAGCGAAAATTGTAGCACTTTAAGATAACGTCATACCAATGGCGGCAACTAGAAGCGTCTATAGTCCCCGTCTCACCTTGACAAAAAGGGGGGCAGGGAGAATTTTTCTCCACAATACCCAACTTATCATGAATTTGATTCACAATCATCTGAGTAGCTCGATAAAAGCTTTCAATAGTATGCCCCGCGATGTGGGGTGTTGCGATTAAACAATTTTCAATGAGCGCTTGATTAACATGAGGTTCATTTTCAAAGACATCACAACATAAAATAAATTTTTTATTTTGTGCCAAGAGTGCTTGCGTATCAATAACAGCTCCTCGAGAAGCATTAATTATCACCGTATGCTCTTTGACTTTCTGCCACCAAGCAGTAGAAAGCAAATGATAACTGGGATAAGGTTGCTCAACAGATAAAGAAGGATGAAGACAAATTAAATCACATTCAGCTATTTCATTCAGTTCAGCTGAAACAAAAGTAGGGTCCCTTAATGCTCTCGGCGGGTCGTTAACTATGACCTGAAATCCTAATGTTTCTAATAAAAGCTTCACCTTAGAGCCCACATACCCCGCTCCTATAATACCTGCCTTTTTAGCAAATTTTTTGCCTTGACTTTGCACATAAGCGACCATCCAAAGAATATAATCAGTCACAGCCTGTGCATTGCTTCCTGGCGCCGAAAAAAGCTTGATTCCTCTTTCGTTAAGATAATTAACATCAATATGATCTGTTCCACTCGAACACGTGGCAACAATTCGGACTGATGTATTGTCTAACAATGCTTCATTGACTTTTAATACTGAACGTCCAATAAGAATATCTGCATTCTTCAATGCTTGTGCATTAATATCCTCTAAAGAGAGTAATTCCAGATCTAACTGCTTTGACAAGAAATCAGACAAACCTGGAATTTTTTTATCCGCGATAACTTTCATTACCTAGTTTGTTGTAGTGCTGGAGCCACAATCGATTGAGCTTGGGAAATTGGTGGAAAATTACAAGAACACGTTGGCTTCTGTGATAAGGGAATGGGTACAGAAGAAAAATCTGATGCAAAACAAACAGAAACAATCCAACTATTGGCTCCTTTAGGTAATTCGTCAGGTGACTCCCAAAAATGATTAGAAGGATATTCCGTGTCAGGTGTCGCGCCCCAAACTGTTGGAAGCACTGTTGCAACAAAAGAAATATTCTGTCTTGGTTGACAAGGAAAAAGAACCTCTGTTTCATACTTATTTTTATCTAATACGATAGGTTTTCCAATAGGTTGCTGTGTTGAAGCATCCAACGGTTGAAGCGTAACTTGAAAATCAGGCCAACAATCTGTTTTTGCAAATCGTAATACACAAGGATAAGCAGCCCAAGATAAATGCGCTACAAGTAATAATCCTGCCAAAATAACTATTTTTATATTTTTCATTGTTTATCCTCTATCATAACACTTTCACCACAACCACATGCACCGGTTTGCTGAGGATTATGGTAAACCAATTCTCCTCCCAAACCTTTTTTTACATAATCAATCTGTGTTCCTAGTACCATAGGAAAAATTTTTCTAGACACACATAATGTCAATTCCTCATCTAACTCAAAAATTTTGTCTTGCTCTGTTACAGGATGTTCTTTATCAATAAAAGTCACTTCATAACGATAACCGGAACACCCTGATTTAATAATATTTAATCGAACACATTCGCCGCCTAATTTTTTTAAGTGCTTTTTAAAATGAGCGATGGCTGCTGGAGTTGCAGTAATAAATTCTTCTGAGTGAATATTTTTCGCCCCCACAGAAACATGTTGTTGCACGTTAATACTCATTGCTTTTTCTCCATACGGTACCTGTCGATGTGTCAGCTAATTCAATATTAAATGTTTTCAAATGCTCACGTAATCTATCTGCCTCGGCCCAATTTTTTTCTTGACGGGCAACAGAACGCTCTGCAATCAACTTTTCAACTATTTGACGCTCTGAATCGGGAATACCCGCTTTTAAAAATTCATCGGGTGATTGCTGATACAGCCCTAAAATCTCCATGCAATGAATTAGAAAAACAGCCAATGCACTTGCCTGCTTGGCTTGATTCATCGACTTGAGTCGGTTTATTTCATGAGTCAGCTCAAACAAAATACTCAAAGCTTCGGGAGTATTAAAATCATCTTGCATCGCACCATGAAAACGCTCATTCCATGAAGCAATTAATGCATCTTTTAAATTCAACTTGGAAACAGGTAATCCCCATAAAGTGTTATATAGTCTTTCTAAGGCTTGATGGGCCTGTATAACATTGTCTTCACTGTAATTTTGTTGAGAACGATAATGACTGGATAAAAGAAAATAACGTACTGTTTCAGGATGATATTTTGCTAATACTTCGCGTATAGTAAAAAAGTTGCCTAATGACTTAGACATTTTTTCTTTATTTACCTGCAAAAAGCCCACATGCATCCAATAATTAGCTAATGGCTTATTCGTAGCGCCTTCAGATTGGGCAATTTCATTTTCATGATGTGGAAACTGCAAGTCAAAACCACCGCCATGTATATCAATCGTTTCACCTAGACAGGTTGCAGCCATGGCAGAACACTCAATATGCCAACCAGGACGTCCAGCGCCCCAAGGTGATTCCCAACTTGGCTCCCCTTCTTTGGCTTTTTTCCATAAAACAAAATCTAATGGATGTCTTTTAGATTCTTCTACTTTTATGCGTACCCCAGCTTCCTGTCCGTCAAGATCTTTATGAGACAGCTTACCATAACCAGGAAAACGCATCACATCATAAAACACATCACCGTTATTTCCCACATAAGCTAATTGATTTTTAATCAGCTGCTCAATGAGATGTATCATTTCAGAAATATAGCTTGTGGCTCTTGGAATATCGGTTGCTTTTAGTAAGTTTAACGCACGTTCATCTTGTTCTAATGCATCAATAAAACGTTCAGCCAAGAGATGCGCTTCTTCGCCATTTTCTTGCGCGCGCGCAATAATTTTATCATCAATATCTGTAATATTACGCACATAATGCACATCGTAACCTATTGCTTTAAAATAACGAATAATCACATCAAAACACGTCATCATACGAGCGTGTCCCGCATGACAATAATCATAAACAGTAATTCCACACACATAAATACCCACTTTATTGGGCTCTATTGGTTTAAAAACCTCTTTTTGTCGTGTTAAGGAGTTGTATATTTTTAACATCATTTTTTCCATGTATCTTTAAGGCTAACAATGCGATTTGCGGACCATTGCTCTTCACTTTTTTCCATTAAGAAATATCCAACCCGTTCAAACTGAAACGGTTGTCCTGCAGGTTTTTCAAACACAAAAGACTCAACCAACGCTCCAGATATTTCTTGTAACGCTTGAGGATTTAAATAGTCAGTAAAATTTTCATGCGCTGCAGGATCTTCGACAGTAAATAATCGATCATATAACTTTGCTTTAATGAGTGCGGCATGAGGTGCTGAAATCCAATGAATCACCCCCTTTACTTTTCGACCTTCTGGATTTTTACCTAAGGTGTCTGGATCATAAGAACAACGTAACTCTTGAATTTCCCCCGTTTGAGAATCACGAATGACGTCATTACATTTAATGACGTAGGCATGACGTAAGCGTACTTCTTTTCCTGGTGATAAGCGAAAATAATCTTTAGGTGGATTTTCCATAAAATCTTCTTGATCGATGTAAATTTCTCGCGAAAACGGAATGGTACGCTCACCTAATAGTGGATTTTGCGGGTGACAAGCAGCTTTAAGCGCTTGTGTTTTATGTTCGGGATAATTTTCAATAATAACTTTTAATGGTTTTAATACCATCATTGCTCTTAAAGCATGCGTATTTAATTCATTGCGTACACACTCTTCTAAAACCGTCATATCAATAATAGAATTACTCTTAGATAATCCCGTTAATTCGCAGAATTCACGAATAGCTGCAGGAGGAAAACCACGGCGTCTTAATCCTCGAAGCGTCGGCATGCGTGGATCATCCCAACCATCGACATACTTTCCTTCCACTAATTGTTTCAATTTTCGTTTGCTGGTCATGGTATGTGATACATTGAGACGTGCAAATTCTGTTTGAACTGGCTTAGCTGGAACATTCAATTTATTAATGAACCAATCATACAAAGGACGATGGTCTTGAAATTCTAATGAACATAATGAATGTGTAATATGTTCCAATGCATCACACAAGGGATGTGCAAAATCATACATGGGATAAATGCACCAATCATTGCCTGTTCGTTGATGCTCGGAAAAACGAATACGATACAACACAGGATCGCGCATATTCATATTGCCCGATTTCATATCAATTTTAGCTCGTAATACGTATTTACCCTCAGGAAATTCCCCTGCTTTCATGCGTTGAAATAAATCTAAATTTTCTTCAATGGAGCGTTGACGATCTGGGCTTTCTTTTCCAGGCTCTTGAAGTGTGCCACGATAGGCTCGAATTTCTTCCATACTAAGACTTTCAATATAAGCATCTCCTTGACGAATTAAATCTAGTGCATAGTTATATAACTGTTGATAATAATCCGAACTATGACTCAAACGATCTTCCCAATCAAAACCTAGCCAGCGCACATCTTCCATAATAGCTAATGCATATTCTTCCTCTTCTGCCATAGGATTGGTATCATCAAGGCGAAGATAACATTGTCCAGCAAACTCTTGAGCCATACCAAAATCTAAACAAATTGCCTTAGCATGACCAACATGTAAATAACCATTAGGCTCCGGAGGGAAACGTGTGATGATTTGTGGATGTTTTCCGTTTTTTAAATCTTCTTGGATCATTTGGCGCACAAAATGTGCCCGCTTTTCTTTCAGTATTTCAGATTCAGTCATATCAGTCATAATAGTTATTGAGAATCTTGCATTATAACTTTATTTGGCTTTGTCGTCACGAGTAAATTGTTTTGTAAGTCTTTTTGAAAATGGTTTGACAAAGAAAGTACGGTTAATAGTCCAACTATTGCTGTACACATAATATAATAACCTGGTGCAACAGCGCTAAAACTATCAATCAATGTGATCACAATTAATGGGCTTAACCCACCAAAAATAGCTGCACTCAGATTATACGAAAAAGCAATGCCACTGTATCGAATATCTAAAGGGCAGTTTTCAACGACAGTGGTTAATGTATTCCCTTGATCCATGGAACTGAATAAAGTTGCGAATCCTAAAACAAGTATCACCATATTCAGAGTATTTAACTGAAGTAAATAAAATGCCGGCAATGCCATTAGAGCCATTCCACTTGTTGTTATCAATAACATTTTTTTTCGTCCCCATTGATCGCCAAGTACTCCCATGACAGGCACAAGAAATAACATCGCAATTAAAGTCAACGACTCCATCATGAAAGCTTGATGCGAAGAAATATGCTGATAACGCTGTAAATAATCAGGCATATATCCAAAAAAAACATAATAGAAAGTAGCACTCATGCAATTTAAACCAAAAATTTTTATTAAGCTTTTAGGTTCATTGCGTAACGCAGCCCACAAAGGCTTTTTTTGAACCTGACGTGTTGCTTTTAAATGTTCATAAGCAGGGGTTTCAAGTAACTTCAAACGATAATAAGAAATAATAGCTCCCAAGATACCAATAAACAAAAAAGGCAAACGCCAACCCCAAGCTTTCATTGTAACTATAGAAAGTTGATCTTGAAGACTTAATACAATAATTGTTGCCAGGAAAAATCCTAAATTAGCGCCTGTTGCTGCAAAGCTTGTAATAAATCCACGTTTTTTGGATGGTGCTGACTCGGCTAAATAAGTCATAATTCCGCTATATTCTCCACCGATCGCAATTCCTTGTATTAAGCGTAATAACGTAAATAGAATGGGTGCAACAATACCTATAGAATGATAAGTAGGTATTACCCCCACTAAAAAAGTAGATACCGTGATAATTAAAATAGATAAACGTAAAGGTTTTGCACGTCCATAACTATCGCCAAAATGACCAAACAGAATTCCTCCTATAGGGCGGCAAATAAATCCTGCAGCAAAAACACCAAAAGCGGCAATAATGGCTGTATTTGCCTGTCCCGTGGGAAAGAACTGTTCACCAATAATAGGAGCAAGAAAAATAAATAAACCAAAATCTAACCATTCTAAAATGTTGCCCAGACTACTTGCAGTAATTTGATTCAGTTTCATAAATATCTCGCTGGTTTAAACAGTTTTGCTTGTATCAAGAGGTGATGAAAGCATTCAGGTGTTGTATTATCGTTAAAAATAAATAACGTTTTTAACATGGTATTCTTTTGATAGTGAAACCGTAAAATAATTATATTACGAAAAGAAATCAACTGTTTCATGATAATTTTCTCAGTTTGTCCGCTTTTATTCTGACAATACCATTGAAAAGCATGGCAACCTATACTTACAATAGCCTGTTTTGAACATATGAAAATTTTTTGTGTTAGTATGCGAAAACTATCCACCATGATTCCCAAAAATAGGACAAGTTTTAAATATTCGTTTATTTCAGAAAAAACGATTGATAAAAAACCAATCACATACAAAGCTCCAAACAAAAACAATGCTTTTTTAGAGAGGTGTAGGTTTATGGTGATTGCGAATAAATTGGACAATTTCAATAATCTCCGGCTCTTCTGGACTTTCGTGCCCCATCAGCCATGCAAATATGACAGGATCTGGGTAAGTTAATAATGTTTTAAACGCTTCCTGCTGATGTTGCTGCAAATGAGAATAATACTTTTGGGCAAAGGGAATCAGAAATAAATCTAACTCCAACATGCCTCGACGGCATTGCCATAATAATCTTTTATGCTCTATACTTGAATTCATGATTTATTGTAATGATATTTTAAAAAGCATTCAAGCCACTCAAGAAAAAAGGCCCGCTTTTTTTGAGCTTGAACATTTAGGATGTATATATATTTATGGAAAAGACGCTTCTAGTTTTCTTCAAGGACAGCTCACCTGTGATGTCAATGCTTTATCTGCATTAAAAGCTCAACCAACCCTATGTTGTAATCTTCAAGGTCGGATTGTTGCCTTATTTTTTATCATGATTTGGCAAGAAGGTTATCTCCTGATTTTACCCAAAAATATTCTCTCTTCCACTCTCAAACACTTCAAAAAATATGCTGTTTTCTCCAAAATAACTTTTGATCTTAATACTGTTCAAACACTCATGGGGTTCTCTGAGCAAGCTCCTGAAAATGCTTATAGTTGTTTGAATAATCTTTTTCTTCTACCTAATTATATTCCAACGGAAACAACTCTGAAACATGAGGCATGGCATTATCAACAAATGATTCAAGGTTTTCCCGATATAGCCCCTAACACGCAAGACAAATTTCTTCCACTCCGTCTCCAACTTGACAAAATTGAGGGAGCTATTAGCTTTAATAAAGGCTGCTATCTTGGACAAGAGATTATTGCTCGAATGCATTTTAAGGCCACACAAAAGCATTCTGTATTTTTATGTGAAACATCCGCACAATTTGTACCTGGTGATATTTTATTAGATAAAACTGGTGAAGAAAATATTGGTGAAATTATAGATATTGCTGATTTATCGGATGCTAACACAATAAAATATCAATTTTTAGCCGCAATTAAAACTGACGCAATAGAAAAAATAACTCCTAGCATAAAAATTATCCGCAATTCTCTGTGAATTAAGGCAAGCCTAATTTTCGTAGAATTTTAGAGAATAAAAATATCTTTTCTCATACTATATCAATGTGAGTTCTGGACCTGGACAGAACTGCTTGAATTCGAAGCAAGTCTTGCCATTATCTCTTGTGGTTGTTTGGGTATACACATTATCTTAACTAGGCAAATTCGTATACTCTATCATTCTCTTGATTTTGGTTTGGTATTTCTTCAGGAATGTCTGGAGGAACACGTATAACATGCGTTTGCCTGTTCCCATTTTCAACATAATCAGCTCCAGGAAAAACTCGAACTCTGTTTGAGTTAGAAATAGAGCCATCACAACAACTATCGATGCTGCTCTTTATTGCAAAACCGGTGGTAATTAAAAAAATGTATGATGCCAGTGCCATCACTGCCCAAGTCTGAATGATACCTGCTTTTTTCCATCCTTCAGGATCTTTTATTAGAATAGCAGCTCCTGCGTTAGCTGGTATCGTTAAGGCCATCCAAGCTAATAGATATACCCCACCAAGAATCAGATTGTATCTTTTTGCTGCTTCTCTGTCGCGAGCCTTGTCTAGGTCTTGAAATGATGGCAGCGGAGCAAGATCGGCCAAGATCATTCCAAACAATAAAACACTGGAGCCACTTATAGCAGCCTCTCTCAAGGCATTGTTAGGTCTTTTTATTTCAAAAACTTGCCCGACCATGCAAAGCATATAATCATTTAATCCTGCAGCACACATCATAAAAAATATTTTTTGTGAGATAGATATAGCAGTTTTTGATAAGCATGTTGAAATATTATTGGTAGAATTTGGCATTATTTTCTCTAATTAATTAGGGAGTTAAAATTGTTACAATAACAAGGATGTTCTTTAAAATTACTCTAAGCATTATATACTAAATTTCATTTTATATTAAGACTTTCACAATAAAATCGCAACAAAAAACAAAAAATTATCAAAGCCATAGAAATGATGACTCTACTTACATTAGACTTCTTGCATAACCTCTACTCACTGCCAATTGAAGTTTAGTTACCAGATGTAATATAAATAGCATGTAGCAAGAAACCTAATCTATATCCAGCTAATACTATTTGCTCTTGAGTGATTTCTTGTGTGTTTTTTTGATACATTTGAGAAGGATGGCTATATTCAGATAATTTATAAACCTCTTTTTCAGCAATAGCATGACTTTCATGAGCCCAAACTTTAGGATTTAATATTGTTGCTCTTTTAGCAAAATATGCCTTCGGATATTTTTTCTCTAAACTTTCCGCTGTGACTTCTAATGTCATTGAATTTTTTATAAGCGCTTTGTTTAGAAAACCTCCACCTTGATCCCAATAAGCATGCAAATTACGGGTTTTATAGTTTTTAATAATAAAAAGATTTCCCCCTCGATCACCTTTCGGAAAATGGGGTGAATATAAACTTGCACAGTGTAAAGGCTGATGCGCATCCGCAACTAAATGAATTAAAAAGCTACCAAAAAAAGCTTTTTCAAATGAATTTGCGTATTTAGCTTCTTCAACTTGCACAGATTGATTAATAGCCCAAACAACATTTTGTGGATTAATAAAATAATGAAAATGTCTTTGGCCTAAAAAAATGGGTAAATCAATAAAGTGCCAGGCACTAAAAGCATTCACGCTATGTTTCCGCAATTCATCTGGTAATATAGACGCTAGAATAAAATTTTCTTGAGGATAAGCAACTCGAAGTGCTTCAATGCGATGTTTCCAAAAATTTTTTTCTTTTGGTGTTAATTGATCATATGCAATTTGAGCAACAAGCTCATGTCCAACACTATTCCATGAAAAAGCAGGATAAGAAAAAAGAACTAATAGGAGCGCAAGAAAAACACTTCTACCTGCTATTTTTATACTCAAAGCAATTGAGCTTTTGGTGAGGCGCGAGCGAAGCAGACGAGGGAGTGTACAATTAGTACATGACTGAAGTCGATGCAGCTCGCAACAAAACCAAAAGTTCAAGTGCGAAGAGTATATCATTTCCTGAATGGTGACCAAGCAGGCGATTGCACACTGCTGCCTTCACGAGAAGGTAAGGTCAATTGAATACGACCATCAATAGACACTAATGCCAATGCAGTGCGCCCTCGATAAGGAGTCGTATATAAAATCATCTGACCATTAGGTGCAATGGACGGTGACTTATCATCACCAGAACTTGTCACGGGAGTGGTAATACCGCTTCTCACATCTAATACAGCAATATCATATTGCGAACCCACTCGATGCAGGAATACAATTTCAGAACCATCAGGTGTATATGAAGCACTAGCATTATAACTACCATCAAATGTTACCCTTGAGGTTTCTCCCGTAGCCAAAGCCAAGCGATAGACTTGTGGCGAACCGCCTCGATCTGAAGTAAAGAGAATAAAACGACCATCGGGTGAAAAAGCAGGTTCTGTATTAATAGAGTCAGAATGCGTTAACTGAGTTAAAGCTCCTGTCCCCATATCGACAAGATAAATTTCTGGCTGCCCACTTTTAGATAAAACCACAGCCATTTTTCTACCATCAGGTGACCATGCTGGAGCTTGATTCATTCCTGGATAACTTGTAATTAAACGTCGTTGACCTGTACGTACATCTACATAGTAAATTTGTGAACGTTTATTTTCAAAAGAAACATAAGCAATTTTAGAACCATCAGGTGACCAGGCTGGTGACATAATAGGCTGCGTAGAAATTAATAATGAACGTGGATTATAGCCATCGATATCAGCAACTTCTAATTGATAACGTGTTTGAGGATTTCCTTGAGGATTAAATACCACATAAGCCATACGTGTGGAAAAAATCCCTCTGATACCTGTCAATTTTTCAAAAATCATATCACTAATGTGATGCGCTAATGCGCGTAAATCGGATGATTGAACTCGAAAACTTTGATCTAATAAAACATGAGAAGCATTAATCGGATCAATTAATTGAAAATGTACTTCCATTTGTGACCCCGCGGAAGGTTGTACGCTTCCTGCGACTACGTTATCAGCTCCTAATGTACTCCAATAAGCATAATCATTCGCACGGTTGGTATCAGCAGAATGACTCACCAATCTAAATCGCCCACTATTTTTTAAATCGGAAGAAATAATTTCAGCGACATTATTATCTGATGAAGAATTATTAGATTGTCCAGAAAACGGAACCACCGCAATAGGCATCGCCTGGCTCATTCCTTGAGTTAACTCAAGATCTACAATCGCATAGGCCGGCTTCAAGCAAAAAAAGCAGAGCAATACACTGCTTTTTTTCAAAAAAGGTTTTAATTTCAATAAAATCTTCATAAATTTTCCTTAGTTATATTTTACCCAAATATCTGTAGGGGCGAATAATATTCGCCCTAGTTAATCACAGTATTCAAATCAGTATCAGGAGCCACCTTCAAATTGATTTGTCTAAATAATTCAAATGTTTGTGGATCACTTGGTACAGGTAAAGGTGAGGCTTTATAAATAGCATTTGTTGCTGAGCGATCTAAAACAGGATCCCCACTACTACGCAATAATGTCACACTTAATACTGCTCCACCAGGGGCCAAACGGATTTGAAATTGGCAATAAAGTCCCTTTTGAATATTATCTGGCACAATCCAGCGACGGCGAATTGATTGCGTAATCAATACCTTATATTTATTAATTTCTCCTTGCATACGTGAAGCTAGAGCTTGTTGGGCTTTAGCAGCTTGTTGTGCCTTAGCTGCCGCAGCTGCCTTTGCCTTAGCGGCTGCCTCTGCTTTTGCTTTAGCCGCAGCTTCAGCTTTTTGCTTTGCTGCCAGAGCAGCTTTTGCTTTTGCGGCTGCATCGGCTTTAGCCTTCGCAGCAGCTTTAGCTTTTGCATCCGCTATTGCCTTTGCTTTGGCCGCGGCTTCTTGCTCTGCTTTTTTCTTTGCTTCAAGCGCTTTTTGTGCTTTTTCTTCAGCTTCGCGTTTTTCTGCTAACGCTTGTAATTGTTTTTGCTGTTCTTCTTTTTGCTGAGCTAATGCCTCTTTAGCAGCTTGCATTTCGGCTATTTTTTGTTTTTCAGCTTCTTGCTGTTTTTGCAATTCTGCTAACTTTTCAGCCTCTTCTGCTTTTTGTTGCTCCTGTTCTTGCTTTAAAGTCTCTAAGCGTTGCTCTTCCTGCTGTCGTTGCATTTCTGCATTTTTAGCCGCCTCTTGTAGCTCTTGTTGATGCGCCTCTTCGGCTTGCTTCTGTTCTAATTGAGCCTGCTTAATATTTTGCACTTCTTTTGCAATTTGCGCCTCATCCAAGCTTACTGCTTGAATAATTTCAACGTTTTCCTCTCCTTTATTTGTCACCGCAGGTTGATTATTGAAACTAAGATTCAATAGCAGCAAAAAGATTAAACTTGCATGTATAAAAAGAGATAATCCAAAGGATTTTGTATAAACCACTGTTAAACGTGACATTCGTTTTCTTTAATTATTATTTTTTGTATTGATATCAGAAGAAGGCGGTGCTCCTGGAGCTGTAATTAACCCCACACTTTCTGCACCTGCAGCTTGTAAAATAACCATGGCTTGCACTACTTTACCATAATCAACCGCTTGATCCCCTTTCACCATTACTGGTCTTTTTTGTCCAGCTTGTTTTGCAACAGCCAACTCAGCCGCAACACGATTAGCAATATCATTTTGCACCATAGGTTCTTCAGGATGTTCTGCAATATTCAAATAATATAGTCCTTGCGAATCAACAGAAAGAATAATCGGCTCTTTCTGCTCTTGGCTAAGCGCTTTGGCCTGAGCTTGCGGTAAATCTACTTGAACTCCTTCCGTCAGCAATGGCGCTGTAATCATAAATATCAGTAACAATACCAACATCACGTCGATATACGGAACCACATTAATTTCAGCAATAGCTCGCTTTTTATTTCTTTTCATTGTTTGCATGACTTATTCCTCTATAGCATGCGTTTCCCGATGCAAAATATTTGAGAACTCTTCTTGAAAGGTTTCATAATGATTCAAAACACCTTCTACTTTGCTTGAATAGCGGTTATACGCTAATACGGCAGGAATAGCAGCAAACAACCCCATTGCCGTGGCAATTAATGCTTCAGATATACCTGGAGCAACCATAGCAATAGTTGCCTGCTGAGTGCTGCTAGATAAAGCCTGAAATGAAGTCATAATACCCCAAACCGTTCCAAACAACCCCACATAAGGACTAGTGGAACCAACAGAAGCCAGAAAAGGAAGATGACTTTCTAGCTCTTCTTGCTCACGAGCATATGCAATACGCATAGCCCTCTGAACACCTTCCATAACGATAGTTTGCTCTGCTTTATTTTGACGTTTTAATCGAAGAAACTCTTTAAAACCCGCATAAAAAATTCCTGTTAATCCTGATTTTTCTTTATCAAATTTATCAATTTGATTATAAAGCACTGTTAAATCAGCGCTTGACCAAAACCGCTCTTCAAATTGTTTCATTTGTTTTTGAGTGTTTTTCAAAAACATTGCACGCTGAAAAATAAATGTCCATGACATGACAGATGCTGCCAATAAAAGCGCCATAACAATTTTGACAACTAAACTTGCATTAAAAAAATATGTCAATAATGACGGGGTTGCATCCACGTTTTTTAATCCTCTATAAAAATAATAAAATAAATGGTGGCCATTTTACCATAAACGCTTTAAATTAAAAGGGGCGAATAACATTCTCTTTTTTAAGCAAAGGCATTTATCCCAGTAATGTGTCGCCCTAATACTAATGTATGCACATTGTCTGTTCCTTCATAAGTAAATACAGACTCTAAATTAGTCATATGACGAATCACATGATATTCCAAACTAATACCATTGGCTCCCATAAGATTTCGACAAGCGCGTGTAATTTTTAACGCTTCTCGACACGCGTTACGTTTAGCCAGAGAGACCATTTCAGCAGTTGCTCTTTTTTGGTCCTTTAATCGACCTAATTGATAATTTAAACATTGGGCTTTGACAATTTCGGTAAACATATCCGCTAAATCTTTTTGAACTAATTGGAACGCCGCAACGGGTTTTCCGAATTGTTTTCGAGAAATCGTATAATCTTTTGTCAAATTAAAGCACGCTTGAGCGGCCCCCATTGCGCCCCATGCAATACCATAACGCGCTTGTGTGAGGCAACTCAAAGGAGCTTTTAAGCCACAATCGCTCCCAGGCAAATAATTTTCATCAGGAACAAACACATTGTTAAAAGCTAATTCTCCTGTACTTGA
This sequence comes from Pseudomonadota bacterium, assembly GCA_021848965.1. Lineage (GTDB taxonomy): Bacteria > Pseudomonadota > Gammaproteobacteria > Legionellales > Legionellaceae > CABHON01. Next base: position 1,092 of record JAJZTL010000048.1, on the reverse strand, counting down.
AGCACGTAAAGAAAGTTTATGTTTAATTTCATTACGCTCAAATCCTTCTGCTTCTTTTTCAACAATAAACCCACGAATACCGTCTTTAGTTTTAGCCCATACCACTGCAATATCGGCAAAAGGCGCATTGGTAATCCACATTTTACTTCCGTTGAGACGCCATCCGCCATCAACTTTTTCAGCGGTGGTACGCATGCTGCTCGGATCCGAACCGGAATCAGGTTCAGTTAATCCAAAACAGCCGATAACTTCACCTTTGGACATTAAGGGCAACCAATGTCTTTTTTGAGACTCACTGCCATATTGAAAAATAGGAAACATACATAAAGAGCTTTGTACAGAAACAAAACTACGTAAGCCACTATCCCCTTTCTCTAGTTCTTGGCAAACTAACCCATAACTTACATAAGAAGCTTCACTTCCTCCGTACTCCTGAGGTAGTGTCAGGCCTAATAAACCTAATTTCGCCGTTTCTTCAATAAATTCACGTGGAAACTCTCCTTTTTCATAGGCCTCTGCAATACATGGTATCACACCATCTGCTACATAACGACTAACCATTTCTTTAATAGAACGTTCTTCTTCAGACAATAGTTCATCTAGTAATAAAAAATCTTCCATATGTTACCTCATTTTATCTTTAAGATAATGAATAAGTTTAGGGTTTACACGTTTTAACTCATTCGAACCACGCGTAATTTTTGAAATACTCACATTCAAATCTTTAGCCATTTGCCGTTGTGTTTTCTCACCATTCAACAAAGACTGAACAATTAAATAACGTGTAGCCAAATCTTCTTTTTCTTCTGATGTAAAAAAAAGATCAAAAAGTTCCATTGATAAAGAATTATCTTTTTCTGCCAAACAAAGTTCTACAAATTGTTTAAACGCTTTTTTATGTGATGATGATATCATAGACTTTAAAGATAACATCTTTTTTCGCCACAAACAACTTGTGGCGAAAAACTACATGTAGTATCATTGAGAAACACAAACACAACATATTGTGTTTTTTTATAAAAATAATACAAGAAACAAGAGGTAATACAATGTCAACAGTTCAAAGTATATTAAATTGGGATTCAGATCGGA
>JAJZTL010000154.1 GCA_021848965.1 Pseudomonadota bacterium | reverse complement strand
GATCTACTCGTTCAGCTATTTTTACTCCCTTGCCTTTTTTAGGCTTAATTATTGTTGATGAAGAGCATGACGCTTCTTTTAAACAGCAAGATAGTTTACGCTATTCTGCGCGTGACATGGCTGTCATGCGTGCTCAAATGAATCACGTTCCTATTGTTTTAGGTTCAGCAACACCTTCGCTGGAAACATTGCATAATGCGATGAAGAAAAAATATACGTTGCTGCGTTTAACTCAACGAGCTGCCAGCGCGCATAGTCCAGTAGTTCAACTGGTTGATATGCGAAATCAAAAAGCGAAACAGGGCTTAAGTGCCACTTTATTAGAAGAAATAAAGCAACATCTTGAAAAAAAAGAACAAGTGCTTATTTTTGTGAATCGTCGAGGCTACGCGCCTGTATTATTATGCCATGCCTGTGGTTGGATGGCTCAATGTGAGCATTGTTCAGCACGTTTAACATTACATGCCAAAAAGCAAAAACTTCAATGTCATCATTGTGATGCAATACAAAATGTTCCAACCCATTGTAAACAATGTGGAAAAGAGTCTCTCGTGCCTGTGGGGGTGGGAACAGAGCGTTTAGAAGATACACTTCATCAACATTTTCCTGAAGCAAGGATTTTACGGGTAGATAAAGATACTACACGACGTAAAAATGCTTTTAAAGAAAAACTAAATCAAATTCATCAAGGGGAAGTCGATATTTTAATTGGCACACAAATGTTGGCGAAAGGACATCATTTTGCTAATTTGACTTTAGTTGCCATGATTAATATTGATCAAGGCTTTTTTAATCATGATTTTCGCGCCGGTGAAAAAATAGGACAATTAATTTTGCAAGTGGCAGGGCGAGCAGGTCGAGAGGAAAAACCTGGCAAAGTGATTATTCAAACCTATGTGCCGGATTATCCACCCTTGGTAACATTATTGCGCGACGGATATACTTCATTTTCTAGTCATATTTTAGCGGAACGGCAGGAAACAGGTTTTCCCCCTTTTGGGCATATTGCTTTGTTTCGATGCCAGTCTAAAAATCTTGAAACAGCCAGACAATTTTTAGAAAAAGTCAAAAAAATATTAATGGCTATAAATGACTCCTCTCTATTAGTTTTAGGACCAGCACCTTCGCCTATGGAAAAAAAGGCAGGTTTTTATCGCATGCAATTATTATTAACAGCAGAAGAGCGCTCTTCTTTAGCCAAAGCTATTCACACTGTGCGGCAAAATAAAGCATTACGGGCATCACGTATAAGATTTTCTATTGATGTCGATCCGGTGGATTTGAGTTAATCGATAAACAGGCTCTAAGCAATAATAGACATCAAAAATATTTCAAAAAAATATTTTAACGTGTGCTTGCCCTGCGCTACGCCCTAACTTCCCTGATAAATTAACTTCATCAAATCTTCATTCGATAATTTTCCGCTGACACCTTGGCCGCTTAACAACTCATTGGCTAGATTACGTTTGTGTTCATGCAGACTAATGATCTTTTCTTCAATGGTGTTTTGCATGACGAAGCGATAAATGGTCACGGGACGTTCTTGGCCGATACGGTGAGCGCGGTCAGAAGCTTGATCTTCAACCGCAGGGTTCCACCATGGGTCAAGATGGATAACATAATCAGCGGCAGTAAGGTTTAATCCACTGCCGCCGGCTTTTAAACTTAAGAGAAAGAGATCAACTTCGCCGGCTTGAAAAGCTTCGACGGATTTTTTGCGATTGGCGGGTGTTGTTGAACCGTCTAGGTATTGATAAGTAATATTTTCAGCTTCGATGCGTTTCCGAACAATGCTTAAAAAAGAAACATATTGACTGAATACGAGGGCTTTGTGGCCATTATCAATGATATTTTTGATGGTCTCAATAAAAAGATTAAGTTTACTGTTTTCTATGGATAGACTATCGTCAATCAGAGAACTGTCACAACAGGCTTGGCGGAGTTTGGTGATTTCAGCCAAGACGCCTAAACGATCATTGGCGCTCATGAGACTGCGAATTCGCTCTTCTGCTTTTCGGCGTAAAGCTTCATAAAAGACCGCTTCTTCTTTGCTTTGTTCGACGTGGATGGTTTGTTCCGTTTTGGGGGGGAGTTCAGTTAAAACCTCGGATTTGATGCGTCGCAAAATGTAGGGAGATACCAGTGTTTTTAACGCGTGGACTTTTTCCGCGGATTGGCCATTTTCGATGGGGGTCGAATATTTATTTTGAAAGGATTGCACGGTGCCGAGAAGCCCTGGATTAATAAAGCTGAAGATGCTCCATAATTCTCCTAAATGATTTTCAATCGGTGTGCCAGAGAGTGCTACACGATTATTGCCTTTAAGCTTCATGACAGTTTTCCAGCGTTTAGTAAAGGCATTTTTAATGGCTTGTGCTTCGTCAAGAATAATGGTTTCCCACTTTTTGTCGGATAGTAACGCTTCATTATGTTGCAGCAATCCATAGCTGCAGATAACTACATCAAATTTGTCGGCTTTGTCAATGAGGGAGGTGCGTTCTGCTGTGCGTAATGAATGCGCATTGAGGGTGGGGGCGAATTTTTTTAATTCTTCTACCCAATTAAATCCAACAGAAGTGGGCGCTACCACAAGTGCGGGACCTTGTTTTGCATGTTCAAGCAGAAGGGCAATCGCTTGGATGGTTTTTCCTAAGCCCATGTCATCGGCTAAACAAGCACCGATACCCCAATGGGTTAATCGCGATAGATATTGGAAGCCTTCGATTTGATAGTCGCGTAACGTCGCTTGGAGTGTAGAGGGCACTTTCGGTGCATGATTTTGCATATGTTTGATTTTTTTGATATGTGCTTCCCAGCCCGCATCAAACACGGTGTTTTCTGCTTCGGCAGCGATATCAGATAATACCTGAGCGCCCAGTGCGCTGACACGGCCATTTTCAGAGATAGTTTGTAGTATACGTAATTGCTTTTTGAGTTGATGGGTTAACTCTAAAAACTCGCCGTTGCCTAAACGTACAAAACGACCAATGGCTGATG
>JAJZTL010000047.1:15956-16407 GCA_021848965.1 Pseudomonadota bacterium | reverse complement strand
ACGCCAGTCACCTTGTATACCTAGCTTCTGCATCAATCGAGCAACTGTACAACGTGCGATAACATAACCTTCACGTTTCAATTGTTGCCAGACCTTACGCACACCATATCGACCTGAACTTTCTTTCCAAATTCGTTGAATTTGTTCAGCATGATACTCATCATGTAGATCTCGTTTCGCTCGATGTTCTGGATTGTCAGCGAGATCTAAAGTTCGGTAATAGGTTGAAGCTGCGATCGGTAAAATCCTACAAATCGCATCAACACCATATCGATCTTTATTGTTATGGATGAAATCCACCATTATTTGTGTGGGCGGTCGAGCTCCGCCTGGGCGAAAAAAGCGGCTGCTTTACGTAGAATCTCATTGGCGCGTTGCAGTTCTTTATTTCTTTATTTTCGCGTTCGAGTTGTTTGATACGTTCTTGGTCTGAAAGCTGCTGTACTTTAAC
>JAJZTL010000047.1:0-15946 GCA_021848965.1 Pseudomonadota bacterium | reverse complement strand
CACGAAGTGTTTCAGGAGTACAACCAATCTTAGGCGCAATTGCTGTGATTGCAGCCCAAGTAGAAGGATAATCTTTTTCAGATTCAATCAATAATTGAACCGCTCTATCTCTGATTTCAGGGGTGTATTTTAATTTTGTCATCGGGGGTAGTCTCTCAGAATATTGACTCTCCGACAAACCCGGTACGGTTCACATTACTTTCAGCGATATGGTAGTATGCCGCCAATTCTAGTTGAGTGTTGTAGTTGCGTAAGTAATTGAGCGTTAATAATAATTGATCCTCTATAGCTAAAGTATGAGGACGACCTGATTTCTTTTTAAGTGATTCTGCTTTTTCTAAAACATCGACCACTTCAGTAAAAACTGGTCGAGGTACACCAACCAAGCGCTTAAATTCAGAATCTGAAAAACGGTTTAATTTCTCATATCTCATGAAATCTATATTGAGGCATTTTTTACTTTCGCAAGAGGTCTATTATTTATCATGTTGCTTTGCTAGTTGATAGGAGTCTATGCTTTCACAATTACGTTCTATCAAATTTAACTCGATTTCACCGCATGTATTTGCAGTAGTCCAATAGAAGCCTTCCAAAGTTTGTCCTTGGTTGATTAGTCTTAAATTTCCACTACCGAAAGTCACCTTATTTTCACTATGTTTTGTCCGATAAAACTTATAAATATAGATAAAATCAGAAATTTCACTGTCTTTATTGTGGGACAAAGCTGTAATGATTGATTCAGATGCCTGATGTGAGGTGTAAGATTTGATGGTGGTTATTAAGAAAGTCTGCTTTATGAAGAAATAGATTTCAATTGGAGGAATTTTTTGTCCATTTACCTCAAAATTGCTCGTCAAATTCCCTTTCCATAATCCATGTATAATTGGCTTGCCAATAATAATACTTAAAAACTTATGCTTAATTGTAACTGTTCTAAGAAGTAAGCCTAAGATAAAAAGTGATACGGTAATGGAAGGGGTTAGAGATTGGAGTAAAGTTAGACTTCCAGCAACAAGCCAATTAACAAATTGTATTAATCCAATAAATACACCAGTAAGTCCTACAAATAAGTAAATTATTTTTGTTAGCTCATTAAATTTTAGTACTAAAAAACTCATGCACTTACCCGTTATTTAACAATTGAGTTGTTTTTAAAAACTTTTATAGTCTTATTGGCACTGATCAGGCCTACACAAAATATTCCTTGAATACTCGATGTTAAGTAAGCTGTCATCTCACGAGCACCGCAAGGAATGATATTTTCAATATTCATATATGCTACAGACTCTAACGGAGGGGAGATGAATTGAGAAATATGGGTTAATTTTTTAGAGTTAATATCATAGAAATGAAATCCATCATGGTAGGCTGAAGAATAAGTAGATATTCTCAGTAAGGTTTCATTAATATTTTTTAAATCAAAATCGGTAAAAAATTGTTCTTTATGTAAGCTTATATAGGGAAGGTGACTTAAATCCTCATAACAAACTATCGCTAAGCCTGAAAAATCTTCTTTACATTTTTTACATATTTCTTTAAGTGAGTTATGTATGAGTCGATCGACTGAATGTGTCACTAGATATACCTAAATTAAATTATAAAAAATATATTGTTACTAAATTTTATTTGTTATAAGAGTAAAACTCCATCTTAATTTTTAGAAATATATTACTCAATATAATAGCAGTGCATATAAGTAGCTCTTGCAAACAAAAAGGCTTTGTTGCATAAATACCTAAGAATATGATTTTATTAAATTTATTCTTAGGTTGAAATTTGCGCAAACCTTTAAAAATCAGTACCTTGCAAAATGTTTATGCAACAAAACCAACAAAAATATAAATTTTTTTTCAAAAAATGGGTTGAAATTCACACAAATGGCCTCATAAAAAAAGTAATTCATATTATAAGTTCAACAAAAATGGAAAAATTTCAAATCCTAGCTCTATCAGGAGGGGGATATCGAGGGTTATTCACTGCAACAGTTTTAAAAGAATTAGAGCAAGAAGCTAAAGAAAATGGACACGACTCTATAGCTGATTGTTTTGATCTAATAACCGGTACCTCTGTCGGTGGTATAGTCGCGTTGGCAATTGCTTATGGAATAAAAGTTGAAGCTATCGTTGATTTGTTTAAATCACACGGTGATAAAATATTTCAGCCTAAGCCTTTTCTTAAATTTACAGGTTCAAAATACTCTAATGAATCATTGAAAACTGTCTTAGAAGAGTGGTTCGGAGATTCAATTTTAGGAGATCTCAAATGTCCTGTAGTTATTCCTACAATTGATTTCACACGAGGCAGTCCTGTAACCCTGAAAACACCACATAATCCAAATCTGAAACGTGATTGGAAATTAAAAATAGTTGATGTAGCTTTAGCTACATCTGCAGCGCCTACTTATTTTCCACGACATCCGATTGGTCCAAATGAATATGTAGATGGTGGGCTTTTTGCTAATGATCCTAGCTTGATTGGCTTACATGAAGCTGATTATATGTTTAAAAAGAATATTCAAGATGTACACATTCTTTCGATTGGTACTTTATCGTCAAAAAAGCAGCTTAATCCAAGTACAAAAAAAGATGGTGGATACCTAGATTGGGGTGAGGGGTCTATCCTTAAGGCAGCTCCAAATATTATTGATCTAGTTTTGAGTAGCCAGCAACAATTTATGGAACAAATGGTTAAGCATAGAATGGAACCATTTCCAAACCAATTTTACAAAATCGACGAACAGATCGTGCAAGCATCAGCCCAATTTATTGGACTAGATGAAACAAGTGATGCTGCTAAGCAAGTACTTGAAGGAAATGGAATTCAATCTGCAAAAGTTGCATTGGGCAAAGATTTTATACGAAATTATTTTAATCAGCCTTCTAGAAAAAGAGAATGGTTTGATGGGCCACAAAAAAATGTAGGGGGAGATAAATTAAATGGGTAGTAATTTACACAGAACTTTTAGAGCTAGAGATGACGGCTTTATTACACAAATTAAGCCTACAAATGATCAGCGTGATTATTTAAATGCGTGTCGTCAAAAGGTAAGAGCCACGCTGAAGCAAGGTATGGCAAATTTCATTGTAGAGAATGGAGGCGATCCAAATCTTGTTAAGCCAAAATTCCGTCTTCAAGGATCTTGGGCTTATGGTACTTGTAACCAGCCAGCATACCCTACACAAGAAATGGATGTTGATTATGGTGTGTACCTTCCAAATTCTTTATTAGCTCAGGGACGTTCTGATAAGGTAGCTAAATCATATTATTTGGCAGTGGAAACGTTATTGCAACCTTTGGCTGATAGTGAGGGTTGGAAACTATGTAAAGATAAAAATACTTGTTGCCGACTTATATTGAAAGGCAATGCACATATGGATGTACCTCTTTATATTGTACCTGATCCAATGTTCGATAGCTTAGTTGAAAGAAACAATATGATTCTAGATGAGGCAAAAGCAACAATTGCCAAAGATGAATATGTATTCAAGGGTTATCACTACGCAACTGAAAGCTTTGAAAGTGAAGCGAAAATCATCGAATTACATTACATTACTAAAATCCATATGGCTTTACGTGATGGTAATTGGAAAGATAGTGACTGTGAGTTAATTCGTAAATGGTATGCAGATTTTTTGGCTGATCAAGAAGATAATGGTCGGCAATTAAGATATATTGCTCGTTATCTTAAAGCTTGGCGAGATCAAGAATATAAAGATGGTGGAGGGCCAAGCTCAATATTGCTGATGATTATAGCAAATCAAAATTATCAATATGTTAAAGATAGAGATGATCTTGCTTTATTGCATGTTTTAAGACATCTCCCAAAGGCATTACTTGGGCCAGTCAAAGAACCTTCTATTCCTGAACATACAGATGAAGACTTCAATAGAATTCCTAAAGAGGAAAGACAAGAAGCGCATGATTTAGCTAAAGATTTACTTAGCGCAGTTTCAGTAGCTATTGATATTGAATCACCTAAAACTTCAATTGGTTTTCTGCGAAGCCAATTCGGAAAAAGAATTCCTGACAATGAAAGTTATGTGGTTATTGAGAATGCTAATCAGGAATTGCCATATCAAGCTACGTCCCCAGCAATAATTGAACCTACAAGGGGTGGGTGAAGTTGGGCTTGCATCTTTATTCTGATGAACTAAGATTTGAAGTGCACTTAACAGATAGTGCACTTCATTTAATTCATCTTCACAGACAGTTTGCAGATGCTCAAAAAGCTGAGGCGTGTGGAATAATTATTGGTGAAATACGTAGTAAATCATTAAGGGTAATCGATATTAGTTCTCCAGCAGATGATGATGAAAGAACTATTTATAGCTTTCATAGAAAGTCTACAAAACATCAAAGTTATTTAAACAAGGTACATGAAATTTCAAATGGGATATTACAATATATAGGCGAATGGCATACTCATCCAGAACCACAACCACGGCCTTCTAATTGTGATTATCAAGGGTGGAGTCAACTTATTAGTAATGGGAAATTTAATGAGCTTCCTAAGTTACTATGGATAGCAGGAAACAAAAGTTATAAAGAAGATTGGTTTAGTTTACTTTTAAATAAAAAATATTATGCTTTAAGAGTTTATGAGGGGGATACGCTTTGATTCCCGCTTCATGTGCTCAATATCTTACACAGCTAGGTTATAATCTAGTGGATCCCTATGATACAAATTTAAAAAAACGGTTTTACAATAGTTTATGGGTGAAAAATATTGTTGTATCTGGATTCAATATAAGATTAGGTGTATTTTTTTTGGATTGGGATTTTATTAATCCTCCAAGAGTGTATTTGTTTGAAGATGATTTAATTGAAGTAAATAAAAGGATTAAACATTTTATTTTCCCTTTGCCTCATTTTTCAATTGATTCTCATTTTACTTATTTGAATAAAAAAGCCTATAATTTTTGCTATGCCTTGCATGACAAAATAGAAATTAATAGAAAGAATCTGGTAGATGTTATATGTTTTCTGGAAAGCCAATTTAAACATGTAATATTAGAATTAATGAATCCCTCAATTTTTATGAAAGAGTTGAGAAAAGAAATAATTCCAATGTGGATGATATTTTCAAATGAGTTTGAGAAAAAGTATAGTTCTGAAAACTTATTTGTGGAGTTAAATAATAATGGGAGTTTTCAGAATCTACCTTTAACATATATTTCTACTAAAGATAATAAATGTCAAAAAACGATTGATTTTGATTTTATTTTGTTGAAAGTTTTTAAAGATAATATTCCTTTATTGTCAAATTACTTTAATAGGGAGGGGGAGATAACATTAGGGAAAATGTTTTTATTTATTAATGATATTGATCCTAATTGTTTTTTTGTTTTAAAAAGAAATTTAAATAAATTTAAATCCGATAAAAAAATATTCGTTTCTTTGGTCTTTGAGAATCATTTTTTTTCATTTTTTGTAGAATGGAAGAGTAAATATTATAAATTGTTAAAAGGGAATGTGAGAATATTATCGGAAATATTGAGGGAGATGGTGTTACCTGTTTATATAAAGAGTTACTGTATGCAAGAATTAATTAATAGAAATATAGAAGGTATTAAAAACAATAATTTAACGAATCTGAAAATTTTACAAATTGGAGCAGGTGCAATCGGAGGATATGTTGCAGATGCATTAGTTAAAATTGGTGCTGGTATGGAAACAGGTTGTTTTAGTGTTTGTGATTATGATGACCTTAAACTTGAAAATATAGGAAGACATATATTAGGGAAAAAGTATATTGGATTAAATAAAGCAAATGCAATAATCGAATATATTAAAGAGCAGGTTGGTAATAATGGACTTTTCATTCACTCTGTAGAAAAAAGTGTAAATACAATTAGTAATTTTGACGAATATGATTTAATAGTAGATTCTACTGGACAAGTTGAAATCGCAGAGTATTTAAATGAAAAGATAATTCAAATACCTGCACATGATAGGCCACACCTTTTACATTTATGGATATATGGCAATGGAGAATGTGTGCAAGCATTGATGAATACTCCTTCCGATTATGAGAGTAAAGGTGGATGTATTAGTTGTTTGCATCAATCTGGAATACAGGATTATAAAGATGATTTAGACCCTCTAGGGAATAAGGACTATAAAAAAGTTATGGGCTTGGGACCTTGCGCTGCATATACTCCTTATTCAGTTTCATCCAGTCTATCTGTGGCGGGTTTAGCAATCGATCTTCTTTTAGAATGGAGAAATTCTAATCAATTAGAAAATAACTATTTTACTCGTTACAGTATTGGTTACACTGGTAGAAAAATTAATGATATGAAATTAGTGGCTCGAGACACCTGTCCACATTGCTTTGAAAAATTACATAATGGTAAATTTTCAGAAAGTTCTAATACTTCATCTATTGAAGAGAAACCGACTTTGTAGATATTCTTTAGTTAGATTAAATGACTAATTAACGAAGCAGTTAATTGTTAAAATAAATATATTGTTTTTTTAATTAAGAGTCTTTTTGTTTTAAATAAGGTCGGCATACATAAATATTTTTTAAGTTGTATAAGTCTCAGCGACTCTCTTCACTTTAATATCCCCAATAATATATAGACCTCTTGCGTTAGTCAAAATTTAATCAGTGATAAACGTTGATTTTTAAATAAATATCAAAGTCTAAAATAGTCAAAAATAATACTTTCGCAAGAGGTCTACTCTAAAATATCTAAATAAGAATCATATTAATTTTATATTGTTTATTAGTGAAATAATAAATAATACGGGAATATATATTGAGAGACCATTCCAATTTGTTGAATTAACTCATTTATCACAAATAAAATGGACTTGTTATTATTTTCTTGAGCAAGATTTATCAAAAATTGATATTGAGTATCTTAAATACAAAGGCCTTATATTGGAAAATAAGCATTATGTTCAAAATCCTGAAATTTATGATCGCATAGGAAATTCATGTATTCCTCAAGAATTTAAAAACAAATTTAATAAATCTAATGAAGAATTAGTCAGATTATTTTTACCAGAAATAGATATTCTCCTTGAGAAATTTGGCCTAACTATTCCTTATCAAATAGATGTATTAAGTAAAATAGCAGATACTATTTGTACAAAAAATAGATATAACCTTATGAAATGTATTGAGAAATATAGAGATAAGAATAAAGAGATACAATCTCAATGGAAACAGACTTTATCTGAATACTTTGTTGATAGGTAATCATTGCTCGACATAAAATCTCTTATCCACGCTTCACAATAACTGGATTTTTCCACTAATTCACTGTCTATTTAACATAATGGTGCTTATACGCAATACACTTGTATATTAATATAAAAATCAGATACTTATTTAAATCATAAAAATCCAAAATGCCCAAAAAGCCGACTTTGAAATAGTCGGCTTTTTTGTGAGCGGTTTTGATATTTTTTGCCAACAGTTTTGCTTAAAAAACACTCAAAACAGAAAATCACCTACAATCTATAAGGCTTTCAGCCTGAAAAAAATCCACAATTTCTGCGGATAAATCTGGGGGCTATTTTTAAGCCAGTTTTGTACGCTTTGACGTACAGTAATTTAAGGAATCTGCTTCTAGCTGATCAAAGCGTTATTTCTTATGATGAAGTCATAGAGAGCAGGAAGCTCCAAACAATAAGAATAAGAAAGATCAGCACAAGGATGGTTAGGTACGACAGGAGTTATACCTTGCAACCAAACACGAAAAACCCCGACAGGATGTCGGGGTTTTTTATTGCTTATCTTTAAACGTATATTTTAATTAATGTTAAATTTAATCAACTAATATATAATAAATTATTTTTCATATTTAATTTTTAGTATGCTTTATTTTCTGCTTTTTAATCTATTTATGACAATTGTTGCTGTTAATATTTCGAATAATCTTTTTGAAAAGCATCTCTATAAAAGATCGAAGCCCTTTGGAGTTATTTCAAAATTTTGTTTCCCTATACTCTTTGGATTATTAACTTGGGGAACATGTTATATTTTATATCTTATTGTATTTATTGTTTTAAGCATGTCCTTATCTCCATCCGTAGATGGTCGAGCAGGTGGAGCTATATTAATTTATCCAATAATTGCTTTTTTTGTATCTATATACATGGTGCGCCAAAAAATAAAAGAATACGGTTAAATACTTATATAGCATGATGATGTTATTCCCAAGTAGAAATGTCCTATACAGACATTTCCAAGTCAAGCACAGGATTCAGATTTCGTTCTTTGATTACTGTTTTCTGTGCACGTCTGCTTGGCATCTTTTGAGAACGATTGCGTTTATTTTGTTTGTAGGTATTGCAACAGTTCAGAGAGCAATGAAAAAAGACATTTAACATAAAATCTCTTATGTGAAGCAATCTTGTTAGAAACCATTTAAAGTGTCTGTATTCTCACCATTAAAAATGTCTGGTTTATGATGATCTAAATAACTTCTCAGGATATGACTCTATGAACGACACTGAAAATCAAAAAAAACTCCCATTCTCAGAGGATGAATTACTCGAAAATATAGATGAATATAAAGCACATGCAGATGAAATTGCTGTGCTTACAGAAACCGAATTCGATTATTCATATTTCAAACACTCTACTCCATTTTTTCAAAAATAAATTAATTACTGTAGAGACAAAACCCTTGCTACATAAGGTTTTGGAGTCGTTTGTCTAAAAATAATCATAAAACAACCTAGAGCCTGTTTATTTCCTCTTTGTATCCTTAAACGGATAAGATTTTAGAAAAACCGATGGCTCAGAATTAAAAATCATTTAACTTTTATTTGTAATTGTAAACCGAAAGTATCGAGTAATTTCTGCATGGATTTCAAAGTAGGATTGCTCCCTGGTTGCTCCATTTTTTGCAGTGTCTGTGGCGCAATCTTAGTAATTTTAGCCATATCATTCAGTGTTAAATGTAGCTCTGTTCGAATAAATCGAGCAACTTGATAAAAAGACCAGTCTGGATGATTATTGATGGTTTCAAGCACAGATAGTCTTTTTTCCATTTGTTGAATAGGGGTCAATGGTTTAAAACGTTTATCCATGGCTGATCTCCTCCAACTGCTGGCAAATATTGATTATTCGATATTGGCTATTTTCCAGAATTTCATCCGCTACTTGAAGAGCCTGCATCTTTTCTAACAATCCCCGATAAATTGGTAACTGTTCAATTAATAAAGTTTTAATTTCTTGTGGACCAATCGAAGTGCTTTCAGCTATCTGCTCAATCACAGAACTCAAAAGTGGCATACCACCATGATCATCTCTTTCCCAACGAGTAGTACGTGCAATACCATCAGGATGTAACCACATTGGCGCAAAATCAAATAATGGTGTGAGCTGAATTTTACCATTATTGAAGCGTTGGATTGCTGTATTGCGAGTATGGTTATCTTTATTGCCTAAGGCAACATTTGCGAGATCACGCTTCAAATACTCAAATACTTCCTGCTTTGGTTCGGTACAAGCCTCCATAAGCAGGGTACATATTTGATTATGGGTCATTCTAACCCCAAAGCCCGCCTTCCCACCTAGAGATGCAAGGCTTTCCTGAGCAATTCTTTCAACTTTGCCATTAATTACTTTGCGATCAAATCTTGGAATAAACAAAGTCTTGCCATGTAGCTCAAGATCCCGGTGTACACGTAGTTGCAAGTACTGAGCGACTTTCATATACAAAGCTTCGTTCATCAGGATTTTATTCAAATTTTGATCACTGCCGCGGCTAAATTTAACCAACCAATGCTGCTTAACTTGATCATCTGGAAGAGTATGATCTAGATAGAAAAGATCATCATAACCTTGTGTTAACAACAATTTTGGCCACTCACCCTGAATACCAGATGAACCAGCAATAAAAAGTCCATAAGATGCGAGCGATTCAATAAACTTCTCTTTACGTTCAATAATTTGGCTTAGGCTAAATCCCTGATTCTGCAGCTTTGGGAAATGACTTTGTAACCACTCATGAGCCTCTTTGACTCGCAGATTCCCAATTGGATTTCCTGCGCCTGCTTTTAAAAGCGCCCAGTCCGCTTGTTCCTGAACATTCTCAGAAAAATCAAGCTGTATTAGTAATTCTTTGCGGCCGTATCCTTGAGGTAATAGATCCATAAGAAATGCTGGCCAAGTTGATTCCAATCTATTTTGAACGTTCACTGGTAAGTCATAAGCAAGCGCATGACCATCTCTTAGATCCATATATGAAATAGCATATTCGAACAAATATGATGTACGTGTAGCTGCCTGCCATCCAGCATTTTGATCATCCGTAACCTCAACCAAAGCACAGTCATGCCATTCATAGTCTTGGTAGATTTGCAGTGTACAGTATTGCTTCATAATTTTATTAAAATAGTAAAATATAATGATTTTATTGATTATATATCTATTTTAATATAAAAGTATAATTAAACTAAAAATCTCAATGATCACTCTAGGTGTCTAAGAAGAACTTATACATTTCTCAAAATTGCAATAAACTCATCTGATTTGCAGTAGAATTGATCAATATTAGGTTAAATCTCACCTCCTTATATTTTAGCTATCCTTTACATCATGTCAGAACGTCAACAACTCAGCCTTAGTGAATACCTTGCCACTGTACAGGAAGTCATCCATCTGACTTTTGATGGGGCAGTGTGGGTCAAGGCTGAGATCCGTAATTTAAGTATTAAAGGCGGTCACTATTATCTTGAGTTGGCTGAGAAAGATGAAGAAAGCCATAAGGTGATCGCTAGTTGTAAAGGCACCATTTGGAAATTTACGGCACAAAAAATAGTTCTAAAGTTTGAACGAGAAAGTGGTATTGAACTGTCGAAAGACCTGAATGTACTGATCAAGGTCAAAGCTAGATTTGATCCGCAATATGGCTTCTCGGTCAATATCGAAGATATCGACTCTAGCTTTACTCTAGGAGACATCGCCAAACGCTATCAGCAGATTCTGCTGCGACTGACTGAGGAAGGCCTGCTCAATAACAATAAACAGTTGCCGGTACCCTTTGATATTCAGAATGTCTTGGTCATTGCACCGGAAAATGCTGCAGGGTTAGGTGACTTTAAAAAAGATGCGGATGCCCTGGCTCAGGCTGGTGTCTGCCATTTCGTTTATCATTCAGCAACTTTTCAGGGTAATACTGCTTCTGCCAGCATCATTCAGGTTTTGGGCCGTGCCTTAAGACAGTGGGCTCAAGATTACTTGATAGCACCAGACCTTATTGTGATTATCCGTGGTGGTGGAGCCGTGAATGACCTAGCTTACCTGAATGATTATGATCTGGCCGCACTGCTGTGTAAAAGAACTGTGCCTATCTGGGTCGGTATTGGCCACGAGAAAGACCACACTATTTTGGATGAAATTGCACACCGTTCCTTTGATACTCCGAGTAAAGTGATCGCAGGGATCCGTAACCTGATTGTGGAGCGAGTCAATGAAGTTAGTACTGCTTTGCAGACCATCAAGCTACTGTCACAGCACCAGTTGATCACCTACCAGAGCCAGAGTGATCAGTATCTGAAAACTATCAAAACTCTGACACAGAACCAGATCAATGAAGCCCAACGTAGAGTTGATATGCTGAAGAGTGATACTAAGTATCTTGCTCAACAACAGATTAAACTAGCTTCACAGCAGGTAGAGTCATTGATGAGGGAAACCTTGCTACAGAATCCACGTAATGTGATGGCCAAGGGCTATGCAATTGTCCGTAGCCAAGGCAAAGCCATCCGTTCCATACAGCAGATTACTGACCAGCAATTACAGATTGAACTTAAGGATGGCACCATTGATGCCACCGTGACACAGGTAAACGCACATGAACAATGAAGAACTAAGTTTCAAGAAAGGTTATGAAATTCTCAAGAAAAATGCCGAATTTCTTGAATCTCAGGAAGAACCGGATATTGATAACCTTATGGCGATCGTTGAAGAGTCCATGACTGCCTATAAAGCCTGCAAATTACGTATTGATGCTGTGCAACAGGCGTTGAATGACACCTTTAAAGAATAAAAATTCTAGGTCGAGAAAAGTCTAGAATGTTCTAGAAATAAAGGACATGAGATGGTGAAAACTGACAGTTAACCCAATAAATTTGCTTGAGCAGAGTTTTATTACTAACCACCTTTTCCTCGAGAGGTGTTACATGGATCCCAAACAACATACTTACGTTGTTAAATGGTTGACTGAGGATCAAGCCTGTGTCGGCTTATGTGTCGAGTTCTTCATTAAGCTGACTTAAACCAAATAGGTGAGGCTAATTAATTTAATGGCTGATCTTTAATAATCCCTGCCAGCTGAAATAGTTTTGGGTCAAATGGGTACGATTCATGGACCACTTTCGTTGTGGCAAGTAGCAGCTGCCAACAGCTAATTTAGTTTTCCCATATCTCGCCTGTACCGCTTCTAAAGTCTGCATGAGGCTTTCATTACTTTCACGCTGGCTGTGGTCCGTCAGCAGGTCAGGAGTAAAGCGCTGCTTAGCAATTAAATCCGTCAGAATTACACCACACTTTTTATATTTCACGTCAGATTTATAAATGTGTTCCAGCAGTTGCATAGCTGTTTTAATCAGATCCAAAACACAATCCGTCGGTTCAGGAAACTCAAAAGCCAACGATTTACTGTAATAGGGAACCTTTGAATCAAAAGGATTCGATTGCACAAAAGCAATGACACATCCACATAAGGAAGCGTCTGCTCGTAAACGTATGACCGCATCCTGTACATACTTGCCCATAGCCTCTTTGAGATCATCTTGCTCGGTAACTTTTTCACCAAATGAACGACTTGCTATGATTTGCTGTTTGGGGGGAGGGGCATCATCTAACTGCATACAAGAAACACCTTGCAGCTCCAATACTGTTCTTTGCATTACCACAGAAAAAAGGCTCGCCATGCGATGAGAATCTTGCATCACTAAATCCAGTACCGAATAGATTCCCATGGCATTTAGTTTTTTAACTAACTTACGACCAACGCCCCAAACTTCACCGACCTCAATGTCTGAATAAAGCATTTCCTGATCTAGGAAATCCATATTGAGTAAGTTACACACACCCTTGAAACCCTGTCTTTTTTTGGCAAGATGGTTGGCCATTTTGGCTTCAGTTTTACTACGCCCGATACCAATCGAGACGGGCAAGCCAATCCAATCCAACAATCGTTGTTTCATGTGATGCGCATACTGAGTTAAGTCAAAATTTTGTGCATAACTGGTCAGGTCTAAAAAACACTCATCAATTGAATAGATTTCCTGTTCAGGTGGCGCAACAAAACTAGCCAAAATTGAATGAAAACGCTTGGACATTTCAGCATATAAAGCATAGTTACTGGATAACACCACGACCTGATGTTGCTGAACAATATCTTGTATTTGAAAGAGAGGAACGCCCATTTTGATGCCCAGCGCTTTGGCTTCATTACTTCTTGCCACAGCACAGCCATCGTTATTGCTGAGAACAATGACAGGTTTGTTGTTTAGACTGGGATTAAATACCCGCTCACAACTGACATAACAGTTGTTAATATCAATCAGGGCATAAATCCGCTCGTAACTGCTCATCTGAACTTCTTGATCACACTGGTAACCACACCCCAAATCAGCATGGTTTGATTATCTTTCAAATAGATATCAGCAAAATCAGGATTAGCCGCCTGCAACCAGCATTGATTACCCTCAATCATTAAACGTTTAATCGTAAAATCATTGTCTATCAATGCCAGAACAATATCCCCATGCTTGGCTTCAATACTACGGTCAACGATTAGCTTGTCATTCAGATCAATCCCTGCATCACGCATGGATAAGGATTCCACTTCAACGATAAAGGTTGCCTGTTGGTTTTGAATAAGAAACTCGTTTAGATCAAGGGTCTTATCGATATAGTCCTGAGCAGGGGAAGGGAAGCCTGCAGCAACTTTTTGCAAAGCAACAGGAATCTCATAATGTGTTTTTGTCTCAAGCAATGTAATAGAGGAAATATCGTTAAACTTTGGAGTGTCATTTTTTTTCAGGTATTTCTTGATTTCCAATACACGAGACTCTGGCACCCGAATGACCTTGGTCGGTTCGTTATAGACAAAAGGACGGCCAGAACCTTTGCGTGCACCACCATGCTTATTTTGCGTCATTTTTATTATCAATCTTGATTATGTAACATAATTAAGATTATAGAAAACTCAGAATATAAAAACAAGATTGTCCGTTCTTTAATAAAGTATTATCCCAAATCTTGGGATTGCCATGATATTAGCAAAGCCACAAGATCAGTCAGACGACACAATAAAGATTGTCTAATCCTTGATCGTAGAGACTTTATATTTGAAGCAACAGAAGACCTAAAGGGCTTTACTGGTATCCATTGATTGTTCAGCAACATTAAATAAAACCGTGGAACATTGATTAAAGAATAGGCGTGGAACGTGAAAAATCATAAAAAAAGCCCACTCGAGGGTGAGTGGGCTGTAAACTAGGTGTTAGCATACTGAATTATAACACAATTTAAAAAGCTGTTGTTATTCACCAATTAAAATGTCTATGCGATAAACCATTTAAAATGTCCTGTTTTTAACTGCAAGAGTCAAGAACAGGATTTAAATTTCTTTGTTCATTGCTAGCTTTCTGAGCTTTACGACTCGGCATACTTTTCTTGGCACGGGAACGTTTATTCTGTTTTTCCAACTCTTCATGCTGTTGTTGGATATGGGCCAGAACTGCGCCTAACCGTTTATTCTCAACCACTTCATTCTGCTGCAGTCCAGTCAGTTTATTGAAGATACTGTAGTTGATCTTCCGTCCTTCATACATGATCGCAACAGTGCCATCCGGGTACTCCAGAAATGAAATGTATTGTCCAACTAATTTCTGGTTCAATTCAGTCGGTTCAAGCATATAAATACATTTGTCATACGTCAGGGTTAGATTCTTGGTGACCTTACGTGGTTCCTGCCAGGTAAAAATATCATCCAGTTCAAGATCAGATTCGGTTAATGGTCGATGTAAATTCTTTGAGTTACGCGCACACTTGGCGAACTTCTGATTGAACTGCTCAATGAAGCAGGGTAGCCAAGCATTGGCTTCAGCAATCGAACTGATGCCTTCCAGACGCATCTCTTTGATCAGACGATCCTGAAGTGTCCTGTTAGCACGTTCCACACGTCCTTTGGCCTGTGGTGAGTTGGCAAAAATAATATCGATGTTTAACTCATTCAGAATCCGCCCAAATTGCGTGATCTTGCTGTCTTGGCTCGATTTCTGATTCACTCGGAATACTGAGTGTTTATCGCTATAAAAGGCCAAAGGCTTGCCATATTGCTTAATGTAGGCTCTCGTGGAAAGCATATAGTCGAAGGTCGTTTCAGCCTCACAAAAGCGCAGATGCAACAGCTTTCCAGTGGCGTCATCGATATAAACCAGCAAACAGCATTTGGCGGATCGTCCTTCAAACCAGTCATGATAGGAGCCATCAATCTGGATCAGTTCACCGAAGCAATCACGGTTATATCTAGGCTGATATGGACGTTTCAGACGCTTGGATCGCGGAATCCAGAGCTCATTGGCAGTCATCCAGCGACGAACTGTTTCCACAGGAATATTCAGCTCAAACATGCTGCTGAGCTTCTCATGCGCCAAGGTGGGCCCAAAGCCCAGCAGATGTTCAGAAATAATGGAAAGGCACTTTGCTTTTAACAAGTCATCATGGCGACGATGGCCAGGTTGACCACGACTGGCATGAGCCAGACCTGAAACACCATCTTGATTGAGCTTCTGCAATAACCGGGTAATTTGACGGGTGGAAAGATTCAGGATTTCAGCAGCACGGACTTGGGTAATACGATGATCTCGAACGTCTTGCAGAACCGCAAGACGTTGAATTTCTTTGTCAGACATAGTGATCAGCATCTATATTTCATATCCAGTCCATGATGGTAGATCGGAA
>JAJZTL010000046.1 GCA_021848965.1 Pseudomonadota bacterium | reverse complement strand
TATTGGCGGGTAGGCACAAGACCTACCCCTACGTTTAGCGATTTCATTGGCAATTTGAACAAAAATTTTAATGTTTTATGTGCTAAAGGCCTTTATTTTACAAGAATTTAGACGCGTTAGCCCTGTCACCTCTTGATTTTTATTCTGCTTAGCGTCATTATTACGCAAATATGAACATCGCACCTCAAGACTTGCTCCGTCATTTAAAACAACAGCAAAAAAGAAATACCTTTGTTTATCTTGTCACAGGCGATGAAGTCTTATTAGTGGAAGAAAGTATTCAACTTATTTCTACTCAAGCCCGCACTGAAGGTTATACCGAGCGTTGGGTGATTGAAACGGATACGGCTGATTCTATAGATCTTTTTTTAAGCCATACACAAAATTTATCTTTTTTAAGTCTAAAAAAGCTCATTGAAGTTCGTTTTCCTCAAAAAGTCACGGCAGCTTGGAGTGCTTTATTCATGGAAATACTAAATCGCCCAGATCCCAATCAAATTATTATCATACGAACACCAAAATTATCTCGTGCTGAAACGCAAGTGCAATGGTATAAAAAACTAGATCAAGCAGGTTGCATTGTGACTATTTGGCCATTAAAGCAAGAAGCTTTCTTCCGCTGGCTTCAAGCTCGCATTGACAATGCTGGAATGAAAATTCAAAAGGAAAGCATCTCTCGCATTGCTTCTAGCACAGAAGGTAATCTTTTAGCTGCGTCTCAAGTCATCGAAAAACTTCAACTGATTTATGGACAATCCGGCTCTGTTATTCCTGATGAAGCTATTCATGAAGCACTGTCGGATCAGACACACTTTAATGTCTTTGAATTATGTGACGCCATTTTGACCCAAAATCCTGTTCATAGTTTAAAAATACTCTCGACTTTGAAAAATCAAGGGACAGAGCCTCCAATTGTTTTATGGGCATTGATGCAGGAAGTAAAAAATTTAGCCGTGCTGTCTACAGCCTCGCCACAATCTCGAAGCGCGTTATACCCTAAACGCAATATTTGGGGCCCTCGTCAAGCATTATTTCAAAAATTATTACCCAAAATCACGTCTGTAAAGCCTTTTATTCAGCAGGGACGTCATATTGATGAGCTCATTAAAGGATTACAAACAGGAGATGTTTGGATGGAGTTAGAAATTTTGTGCTTGAATCTTTCGAGAATAGAAAAATGAAGATGAAAAACATAGCAATCCTAGGTGGCACCTTTGATCCCATCCACAACGCTCATCTTGAACTTGCTCATGTCCTTGTTCATACACTGCATTTCGACAAAGTATTATTTATTCCCTGTAAGCAAAACCCTCTTAAATCTAACGTACATGCTTCAGAACAGGAGCGCATTCAAATGATAAGTCTCGCTATTGCTCCTTTTTCTGAATATCAATGTGACACACGAGAAATTGATAGTGATAGTTCTTTTACAATCACCATGAATACCTTAAAATCATTGAGACAGGACTATCCCAATGACTCTCTCACTTTTGTGATTGGCGTAGACGCCTTTAACCAATTTGATCAATGGCATTATTTTGAAAGTTTTTTAGATTATGTACATCTCGTTATTTTTCCAAGACCTAACTACAACTTAAATCTGAAAACTTCTGTTCAAACTTTAGTAAATCGTGCAACCACAAGCTATATTGAAGACTTGCATCAATACAGTCACGGTTATTTTTATTTTTCGAATGAACCTAATAATGCAGTATCTTCAACAGACATTCGTGAGTTATTAAAAACCAAGAATGATTCAAAACTCGTAAACTGTTTACCCCAGTCTGTATTAACTTACATTCAAAAGAGAAAATTATATACACATCTCTAAGAACCTGTCTTTGGTTCTAAACAACATGTCGATGTTTCTTAATATGAATCATCAATAAAGAAACCGCTGCAGGCGTCACTCCCGAAATACGCGAAGCTTGCCCTATATTGGCAGGACGAATTTTTTTAAGTTTTTGCATCACTTCAGCAGACAACCCCGAAACTTTTTCATAGTTTAAATTATCAGGCAGGACTAAGGCTTCATTTTGACGAAGACGTTCAATATCCAATGTTTGTCGTTCAATGTAGCCTGCATATTTTGTTTCTACTTCTAATAAGGCAGCTTCTTGAGAAGATAATGCGGGGAGACTCCAACAATCTTCCATTGCCTGTAAAGAAAGATAATCCACTTCGGGTCTTTTTAATAAATCCAATAAATGCGTTTCTCGACTAATGGCTGTATTAAAGCCTTGTGCTACTGATTCTGCAGCAGATGTTTCTGGATGCACCCATTGTTGCTTTAATGCGTCTCTCCCTGAAGCAATGGCTGCTTGTTTTTTGTTAAAAGACTCCCAGCGCTCATCATCTACTAATCCTAACGCTCGACCTTTTTCCGTCAAACGTTTATCCGCATTATCTTCACGTAATACCAAACGATATTCAGCGCGACTCGTAAACATACGGTAAGGCTCTGAAGTTCCTAATGTAACGAGATCATCAATCAAAACGCCGATGTAAGCTTCATCTCGCTTAATAATCCAAGGCTCTTTCGATTGTGTTTTCAGTGCAGCATTGATACCGGCTACCAATCCTTGTGCTGCAGCTTCTTCATAACCCGTGGTTCCATTAATTTGACCGGCAAAAAATAATCCTTGAATGGCTTTAGTTTCTAAGGAAGGATATAAATCTCGAGGATCGAAATAATCATACTCGATGGCATAGCCTGGGCGGGTAATGTGCGCATTTTCAAATCCTATAATAGAACGGACAAATTGCAATTGCACATCATACGGCAAACTCGTTGAAATACCATTAGGATAAATTTCATTGGAGGTTAATCCTTCAGGCTCTACAAATATTTGATGCGATAATTTATCTGCAAATCGAACAATTTTATCTTCAATGGAAGGACAATAACGCGGCCCAACACCCTCAATAACACCTGAATACATAGGAGAGTGCGTTAAGTTTTGTCGAATAATCTCATGTGTTTTTTCTGTCGTATGCGTAATGTGACAAGGTAATTGTAATGGATGCTCAGAAACATCGCCTAAATAAGAAAAAACGGGTACAGGAGTATCACCATCTTGTCGCATCATCTGGCTAAAATCGATAGTTCTGCTGTCGATACGCGGAGGCGTGCCTGTCTTTAAACGACCGACATTTAAACCGAGCCCACGTAACTTTTCTGATAAAGTAATAGAGGCCGCATCGCCTGCCCGACCACCCGATGTATTCGTTAAACCTACATGGATCTTTCCACCCAGAAAAGTTCCTGCAGTTAAAACAATTGTCCTCGCATAAAATTTTAATCCAATTTGAGTTTCAACACCACAAACACAATCTTGCTCGAGCAAAATATCTGCTGCCATTTGTTGAAAAATATCAAGATTAGGTTGAGACTCTAGAACTTGTCGTATTGCTTGGCGGTATAACACTCTATCTGCTTGCGCTCTTGTTGCACGCACCGCAGGACCTTTGCTCGCATTTAATATACGAAATTGTATACCCGCTTTATCCGTCGCGCGCGCCATAATTCCACCTAAGGCATCAATTTCTTTAACGAGATGCCCTTTACCAATACCGCCAATGGCCGGATTACAAGACATCTGACCGAGTGTATCAATGCTTTGCGTCAGCAATAATGTTGAAGCCCCCATACGCGCTGCAGCTAAGGCCGCTTCGGTTCCTGCATGGCCACCACCGACCACAATTACATCATATGTTTTATTTATCATAATAGGAATAATTATATCTAATTTGAAATCGCTTTTCACCTGTGGTAAAAAGAACGTCTACTACCAAACATTATAAAGGTGATAAAGATGAGCAGTAATACCAATAACCAAATAACTTATCGCACTGAAAGCGACAGCATGGGAGAAATGCAAGTTCCTTCCAATGTATATTGGGGCGCACAGACTGAACGATCATTACATCACTTTGACATTAGTCATGATTTGATTCCAATCGAAGTCATTCATGCTTTTGGTGTATTAAAAAAAGCGGCCGCTTTAGCCAACATGAAATTAGGAAAGCTTCCTAAAGAAAAAGCGGATTTAATTGTTCCCGTGGCTGAAGAAATTTTAAACGGTAAATGGGATAACCAATTTCCTTTACGTGTTTGGCAAACGGGTAGTGGCACCCAGTCTAATATGAATGTCAATGAAGTGATTTCTAACTTAGCCAATGAGAGAGCTGGTTCTGCTCTAGGAACTAAAACTCCTATTCATCCGAATGACCATGTGAATATGTCACAATCATCCAATGATACCTTTCCTACTGCAATGCACATTGCAGCAGCAACCATCTTGATCGAAAAATTATTACCGTCTTTAAAAACATTGCGTAACGCTTTAGATAAAAAAAGCAAAGAATTTGATTCTATCGTAAAAATTGGGCGTACTCATTTGCAAGACGCTGTTCCTTTAACTTTAGGCCAAGAATTTTCCGCTTACGTGGGACAATTGGATGCCTCCATGGATTATATCGAAAATATTTTACCTCACCTTTACGAATTGGCTATTGGCGGTAGCGCTGTCGGAACAGGCTTAAATACTCATCCTCAATGGGCGACAACAGTTGCAGCTGAAATTGCTGATATTACTGGGCAACCCTTTAAAAGTGCACCAAATAAGTTTGTCGCCCTGGCATGCCATGATCCGATTGTAATGGCTTCTGGTGTGTTAAAAACATTAGCTTGCTCTCTCATGAAAATTGCCAATGACGTACGTTGGTTAGGTTCGGGTCCTCGCTGTGGTCTTGGAGAACTGATACTTCCTGAAAATGAACCAGGCTCCTCTATTATGCCTGGTAAAGTAAACCCGACTCAGTGTGAAGCAATGACTATGATTTGCGCACAAGTAATCGGTAACGACGTTGCTATTACGGTGGGTGGTTCACAAGGTAACTTTGAAATTAATGTGTATAAACCTGTTATCATTTATAATTTTATTCATTCTGTGAATTTAATTTCCGATAGTTGCATACGCTTTACAGAGTTTTGCATCGAAGGTTTAAAAGCCAACGAGCACGTCATTGCAAAACACGTCGAGGCTTCATTAATGTTAGTCACCGCATTAAGTCCTCATATTGGCTACGATAAATCGGCTGCAATTGCTCACAAGGCTCATGTGGAAGATCTTACTTTAAAACAAGCTGCCATTGCTTTAGGATATTTAACCGAATCTCAATTTGATGAATGGGTTGTACCTAAAAATATGGTAGGTCCTGAAATAATTAAAAATTAATATTATGACAGAACAACTAGTGATAAAAGGGGACAATCATCCGATTGATCCCCCTGTTACCATAACCATTACGCGTCTAGTAAAACCAGGGTGCGAGGCAAAATTTGAGCAGCTTATTTCAGAAGTATCTCAAACAGCTAATAGTTTTCCTGGGCACTTAGGCACTAATCTGTTTCGCCCGGATGCCAACACAAAATCATATCAAATTATTTACAAGTTTGATTGCTTGAGTAACTTTCATCAATGGGAAACATCTAAAGTACGCGCTGATTATTACAAGAAAATCCGGCCCTTATTGCTTACAGATCCAAAAATTCAAGTATTAACAGGGTTAGAGACTTGGTTTAATTTACCTGGACAAGGCGCTTTGGTTCCACCTCCTCGTTATAAAATGGCGACTGTCAGCTGGATAGCTATTTATCCGCTTGTTATTCTGATTTTAGAACTCCTGCAGCCTATTTTAAATCCTCTACCTATACCATTCCGAGCTGGAATTATTACCTTGATTGCTATTCCCAGCATGACATATATTTTAATGCCACGTATGACAAAGTGGTTTGCCAATTGGTTATATCCGAGAATTCCTGAAAAGATTTCAACCGATTCTTAACCAGGTGACCAACAACCACTCTTTTTTATTTCTTCATACATTGCGTCTGGCGATAAATCAATTTCGCCAGGCCAAGTAGCAACTCCATATTCAAGATGAACTTGATTAAAAAAAGCAACATTTTTAAGTGCTGCAAATACACCTGCTTTACTGCTCCCAATAAGCGCTAGCATATCTACAACTCCTTGTGTACCATCTCCAAACTCAACATTCAATTTATAATGTGGTAGTGGTTCAACTTTAATTAAACGCCAAGGAGCAATACATTTTATTCGAGGGGTGATATTTTGTTCAATGGCTGATTTTTTTCGCATAACATCCAATCCTCCAATAATTCTGCGCGATGCTCAGAAGCCCATTCCAAAACTAACGTCAAAGCTCGACGCGGCATAGTACCTTTTATAGTTTCTAATGTACCAATATCAATAAGCACTTCATACTCCGCATATAATGCATGAAAATGAGGCGGGGCATGATCATTCCAAAACATTTGAATTAATATTCCATAAAACATGCTTATTGTTGGCATTATCATACCCTTGATTATTGAACATATAGAGAAAGTCTAATACATTCAAAAATTGAGTTCAAGAATATGAGTTACCTTTTCCTTTTTTTTCATGTATACTTTTTTGTCAATATTTACTAAAAATGGTTTATTGTGAAACAATTTTTTTCGCTGACGGCCAATGACATCACCGGTGACATAGATGCCGCAAGCACCGGCATCAAAACACATTATCGCTCAAAGTTATACACGGCTAAAGCTGGCGTAAATCCTCTTGTTGCGGCAGCGCAGCCTCTTTTCTCTATTCTTGAACGCATTAACTTAAGTGACAAACCTCCAGAATTTAATCTATTACAAACGAATTTGGCTCATGAGCTACAAGCTTTTATGACCAATGCCGAAGCAACTGCGCATATGAAAGAGATTATTTTAGTCGCACATTATCTCTTATGCGCCACCATTGATGAAGTCGTTGAAAAGGCCTATCTCAAGAACAAAAGAAGTTCAATACTGGATGAGTATGAAGCTCTTCCATTCAAAAAAATTACAGCCTTACAAGAAACGCCTATATCAGGGGAACTCGCATCACCTGATGTATATTTTTTTCAGATTCTTGACAATGCCATGAATAAGCCCGATTTTTATCTTGATGTTATTGAGCTTATTTATTTTTGTCTTATTACCGGATTTGAAGGAAAATACCGTTTAGATCCCAATGGCAAACAAAATTTGGAAAATCTTTTAGATAGATTACATCAAGTTATTCAGGAACATAAGCCACCCATGGCTGACAAACTTTTTGTTCAAACAACTTCTTCTCATCGTTTTGCCATTACTAAATTATTTCCTTGGCGATGGCTAATTATTACGCTAACAGGAGCTCTTCTCATCGGATATTTGGCCGCAAGTTATGAGTTGAATCAACACGCTCTACAGGTACTTTCTTTAAATAAAAATGCAACACAACGAACATATTGAACAACTTGATCATCACTTAAGCCAGGTTAAGCATTTACTCAAACCTTCTCCTATCGGTCTAAAAAAATTCTCTTGTCTCTGGTCTAAAAATTATTTATATGAAAAAACATGGACATTAGTTATTGGAACGGCTCACTCTGGGAAAACAGCTTTTTTACAACAAGCCGAACTTAATGTCATTCAGGGTATCTCGGAAGATAATACAGGATGTAATACTTGGTTCAGCCAAGAAGGTGTGTTTATTGAACTACCCTCCTTATCTTTGGGTAATATTGAAGTTGGCAATATTGAAAACACCCTGCTTCTTCAGGATTTTTTGCAAACGATCAAAACGCGTCGCCATAAAAGACCCTTCGACAATATTCTATTAACCATCAATCTCATGGCGTTCATGCATGAATATGATCAATATATTCAATATCTTGAAGCATTAAAAGAACAATTGCAAAAAATTTTAAATCCTTTTATCACTCAAGAGGTGGGTATTTATATTGTCTTTACTCACATGGACAGAATTGCAGGTTTTTGTGATTTTTTTTCAGAATTTTCAACCCAGCAGCAAACGCAAGCCTTAGGCTATCTTTTAGAAGATTATTCTTCAAAGAAAAAACTCATTGAGCAACACGAAAAAAAATATGACCGTCTTCTCAGTAGGCTGCATGAGAATTTAATCACTTTATTGCATAAAACACGTAATAATCTGACACGTTATTTAATTAGAGAATTCCCTCAGCAATTAGAAAGCTTACGCAACATGATTCGTTCCAGTTTGTCTTCAACCGCTGACATCAACGAATCCACGCTCAAAGTAAAAGGCCTTTTTTTTACCAGTGCCTGTCAAAGCGGCTTATGTATTGATCGAATCACCTTACCTATTTCTCAGTCTTACCAACTGACTTTGCCGACTCATTTTCCGCAAGCTTACCGAGCCCAACCCTATTTTATAAAGGGTGCCATTAAAATGATTGTCAAAGATAATATCCCGCGCGATATGCGTTTTGCACGTTATCGACAGGAACATAAACGATTGGCTTATTTAAGTTCAGCAGGAGTGGCTTTCCTTTTTTGTGTCATGGGATGGGGCTATTTTTCATCTATAAAACATCTAGATAATGCTACATCCACATTAAATGACTATCAAATGTTTGCTCAGAAATTCACTCAAGATAACACTTTTTCTGCATTACTACCCGAACTGCAATATTTAGCAACGGCACACCATTCTCTTGATGAAGTAAAACCTTTATTTATTCCCTTAAAAGCGTTAAATAAAGCCAAACATTGGGTAAATGCACAATATTATCAAACATTGTCCGAACAGTTTCTGCCGCAACTCGCTCATCGACTTGAAGAAGAATTGCTACATGAAACGAATCCTGCACAACAATACGCTGCTCTTAAAGCTTATCTTATGCTGGGAGAGCCTCAATATCTACAATTGAATTATCTACGAACATGGATTTTTCATAACCTGCATCTTTCTTCATCAAAAGCATTAAAATCTTCTCTCTTGCAACCTTTTCCCAGTATTGCATTAAACACGCAAATTATTGAGCAAGTACGAAACAACTTAAATACTCTTCCATCCGATTACTTAGCTTATATGATTATAAAAAACAGTCATACTAAGTTTGTTCCCTACACCAATGAAGCGTTCATTTTTCCTTCATCCTCCCAAAAGGGTATTCCAAGTTTTTATATGCGCACGGAGTTTGAAAAACACTATCATCAAACGATTGCACACGCTATTCAACGTCTGGCTCAAGAAAACTGGATTCTCAAAAATTCATCATTTTCAGCCAAAGATTCAAAAGAGCTCATACAAAAAAGCCAAAATCTATATATTGCTGACTATCTCAATTGGTGGCGCCTATTTATTTATCATGTACAACCTAAGCCGCTGAACAATTTAGATGAAGCAGCAACTTATTTTAACTCGCTGGTTCAACCAAAGATTTCACCGTTAGTAAACATGTTAACGTTTATTCAGTCAAATACGCGCCCGTTTCAATCTGAAAAATCTTCTACTTTGCAAGTATTTAATACACAAATAGCCTCTCAATTGGACTTTATCAACACAATTTCTGCAGAGAGTCTTCAATCTATTAACCCTTTACTCAATAATCTAAGTCATTATTTTTCTGTCGCTGTTACTTCGCCCAACAGAGAAGCCTTCGCGTTTAACACCGCCAAACAAAAATTTACTCACCCTACCCAAAGTGGCACCTTAGATCAACTTAGAACACTAGCACAAAATATGCCCGCCCCCATTAATCAATGGATAGAACAAATGGCTTCAAATAGTTGGTTTTTGGTGCTTTCTGAAGCCAAAAATATGTTAACTCAACAATGGCAAAAACAAGTTTTTCCAGAATATACACAAAATATTACCAATCGTTTTCCACTAAATGCATTGGCTGAGCAAGAAATTTCTCTCGAGAATTTTAGCCATTTCTTTGGAACAGGCGGTGTGTTACAAACTTTTTTTGAAGAATATTTAAAACCTTTCTTGGATACAAGCCAAGCACAGTGGAATATTAAAAAAATAGATCATCTCGGCCTTCCTCTGCGCCCTGATATCATCCTTCAATTTGAACGTGCAAACGTTATCCACGAGATGTTTTTCCCATTAAATGCAGCAACTCCTTCTATTCATTTTGCACTTCAAAGCACAGAGCTCCAACCCATCGTCAGCCACATTACTTTCAACATTAACGGACAAACTCTTGCCGCCTCTCAAACAGAAAAAAACACTCAATCATTTACATGGCCAGGCGATTACACCCATGTTCCCGTTACGCTGTCTATTCAAAATATATCGGGTGAAAACTTTGAGGCAACAGAATATGGCGCTTGGGGGCTATTTCGACTATTATCGCACGCGAATGTATTTCCTATTGGCAATGACACACGAAAACTGCAAATTATTTTTGACATTAATGGAAACGCAGCGCAATATTTGCTGCAAGCAACGAATCCCGTGAATCCTTTTATTCCTAATATTTTGCAGAGCTTTCAACTGTCTCAAGATTTATTTTAACTATAATTAAAGAGAGTTTATTATTATGAACAACAAAAAAATCATACAAACCTCTAAAGCTCCAGCGGCTATTGGAGCTTACTCACAAGCCGTTGTTGCAGGAAAAACTGTCTATCTTTCTGGTCAAATTCCATTGATTCCTGAAACCATGGAAATGGTAGAAGGCGATATACACGCACAAATTCGACAAATTTTTCAAAATTTACTCGCTGTGTGTGAGGCGGCCGGAGGCTCATTGGATAACATGGTTAAACTTAATGTTTACCTCACTGAGATGAAAAATTTTCAAGCTGTCAATGAAGTCATGTCAGAATTTTTTTCAGAACCCTACCCCGCACGTGCATTAATCGGCGTTCAGGCCTTACCAAAGGGCACTTGCGTAGAGGTAGAAGGTGTGATGGTGCTTGAATAGCAAAGCAATTTTCAGGTATAATTGCAGTTTTTTTAGAATTATTGGGAGAGAAGTTATGCGTTATTTTCGAGCCCTAGTGGCAAGCTTTTTAGCATTGGTAACTGCATCCTCTGTCTATGCTCACGAAAAAACAGTCACGTTGGGTACTACTGTATGGCCTCCTTATGTGATGGGAGATAAATCATCTGCTCATGGATTTGCTTATGATTTAGTCAAAAAAGCTTTTGAAACTCAGGGTTACAAGGTGAAAATTGAGGTTATGGAATGGGAAAAAGCCAGAGAGCTCGCTATTAAGGGGAAAATAGATGGCCTCTTTCCTGAGTATGAATCTAGCGATAATCTTCAATATTTTGCTTATTCAGATCCTTTTCTTGCAGGGCCTTTAGTTTTATATACAAAAACCGAAACAGAGTCAGCTATTCCACAAACGAATAATCAAGTTGATTTTTTCAAACAAATGCAAAACTATCGCTTTGGTGTCGTCGAAGGGTATACCAACGTTCCTGCTTTTGACAACAACCACAATCTTACTAAAAAAATAGTCACTAGCGACCAAGCTAATTTAGAGCAACTTTATCGAGGAGATGTAGATTTTATTCTCATTGATAAATTAAATGCTCAATATCTTCTTTTACATAAGCTCCCCAAAGAATATCACACTGCATTAAAGCCCATTGGTCCTGTTCTAGCTAAAGTTCATCTTTACATTGTTTTCTCAAAAAAAGCCCCTCATGTAGATGAACTAAACAAAGCGTTTGATACCGGACTAAAACAATTACAAGAAAGCCGCGTTGTTAACAGCATGATGCAACAATATATCGGCGAATTTATTGACAAAGATATTTCATTTAAGAAAGTAAATTGAGAAAAATATGATTTATTCCGCAAACGTTCTTTCCTCGTTTAGGCAAAAACGTGCATTGTTTTTTTTACCTCTGCTGCTTGCTCTATTGCTCTGTTTAATGACAGGATGTTCGCATTCAGACGATGATAGCGTTTTCAAAGGCATGACAGCCAAACAAATTTTTGACGAGGCGGAAACAGCTTTGGCGGATGAAGACTATGCCAAAGCCATTCGTTACTATGAAGCGTTAGATGCTATGTATCCTTTCAGTGAATACTCTCAGCAAGGCTTATTAGATTCTATTTATGCCTATTATGAGAATGGCGATACAGCCCTTGCAGCAGCTACTGCTGAACGATATATTCACTTATATCCTCGAAGCGCTAATGTAGATTACGCTTATTACATGAAAGGACTTGCCGACTTTGATCAACCACGAGGCACATTAGCAAAAGTATTACCCCTAGATGCATCATATCGAGACCCTGGAACACAGTTGCAAGCGTACGATGATTTTTCATTGCTCGTTACACGCTATCCTAACAGTAGTTATACTCCAGATGCCCGTCAGCGCATGCTATATCTACGTAATATGTTTGCTCAATCAGAACTCAATGTAGCTAATTTTTACATGAATAGAAAAATGTATGTTGCTGCAGCTAATCGTGCAAGCTATCTCATTGAAAACTATCCTCAAGCTCCTCAAACAGAGAAAGCCTTAGTCATATTAATTAAAGCAGATAGAGCTTTACATTTAGATCAAGCCGCCGACGACGCCTTAAAGGTTCTGCAAGCTACTTACCCTCAATCAAAAGCATTAAAAAATTTAAATTAGGAAAATACATGAAGATACTTATATCAAATGATGACGGCGTTTTAGCCGCAGGGTTAAATATTCTAGCTGATACGCTATCACACATTGGAGAAGTACGTGTAGTTGCTCCAGATAGAAACCGTAGTGGAGCCAGTAATTCCCTCACATTATCTCACCCAGTACGATGTCGAACCTTAGAAAATGGCTTCATTAGTGTGGAAGGAACTCCCACGGATTGTGTCCATTTAGCCTTAACAGGCTTACTTGATTGGCAACCTGACATTGTGGTCTCAGGCATTAATGAAGGTGCAAATTTAGGTGATGATATTTTATACTCAGGCACAGTAGCTGCTGCTGTTGAAGGCCGATTCTTAGGTTTATCAGCCATTGCTGTTTCTTTATGTACTTCTCACCCTGTCACAACCACCCATTATGCAACAGCTGCGGCAGCAACCAAGCAATTAGTATTACGGTTAAAGGCCGATCCCGTTCCTTCTCAAACCATTCTGAATGTCAATGTTCCCAACATTCCTTTAAACGAATTAAAAGGATATGAAATTACCCGTTTAGGAACACGACATTTAGCCGAACCCACCATAAAACAAACAGATCCTCGAGGAAGGCCTGTTTATTGGGTAGGCCCTCCAGGCCCAGAAGAAGACGCAGGTCCGGAAACAGATTTTTATTCAATAAGACGAAATTACACATCTATTACGCCACTGAAAATTGATCTGACCAATTATCAAGTATTCAAACATCTTAATCGTTGGGTTGAAAATAATGAACTTAGTCTTAATGTTTAAACAAATTAGATAAAAAGCAAAATGGCTCTTTTCTCAAAGTTATATACCAAAATATTAGTTTGGTCTAAACATCAACATGCTGTTTATTATTTGGCTCTGGTTGCTTTTAGTGAAGCATTGATTTTTCCTATTCCTCCTGACGTTATGCTCGTTAGCATGGGATTAGTCAGACCAGAACGAGCTTGGTTTTACGCAGGAGTGACTGCTGTATGCTCAATTACAGGAGGTATGTTAGGGTATCTCATTGGACTCTTATGTTTTGACTTAGTGCATCCCTATATACAAAGTTTTGGCTATGAATCTGCTTACTTAACGGTTCATGACTGGTTTAATATTTGGGGGGCATGGACCATTATTATGGCTAGCTTTATGCCTATTCCATTTAAGATATTGTCCATTACTTCCGGCGCAGTTAACATGCCATTTTATTCTTTTGTATTAGCCGCTATTGTAGGGCGAGGCACACGTTTCTGCCTCGTTTCAGGTTCTATGTTTCTTTATGGAGAGAAAGTATCTGCTATTCTTCAACAGTATATTGATAAAATTGGTTTAGCCATTGTAGGAATTCCCGTTATTGCCTATATCGTCTATGAATTATTTATTTAGACTTTTAATTTTATCTTTTTTTTCTGTTTTACTCCTGGTTGCGTGTAAAAAAAATTATGCTCCAGTTGACGATGCTTGGGCAATTAATCAAGAAAAAGCAGGACGTTATATTGTACAGCAAGGCGACACTTTATACGCCATTGCCTGGCGCTATAATATGGATTATCGTACCTTAGCCAACCAAAATCATCTTTCTTCGCCTTATATTGTTAAAGTAGGACAAATTATTTTTATTAATCCACCTACTCACAAAACCTCTGCATCTGCTATTACTTCAAAAAACATTTCAGACAAAACTATTCACTGGATTTGGCCAGCTAAAGGCAGAATTATTACCCATTACTCCCCACGGGTAGGCCAGAAAGGAATTAACATCGCCGGAAAAAAAGGTGAACCTATTCTTGCAGCAGCAACAGGAAAAGTTGCTTATGCCGGCCACGGCTTGAGAGGTTATGGAAATTTAGTTATTATCAAACACAATGACGAGTTTCTCAGCGCCTATGCACATAACCAGACTTTACTTGTTCGCGAAGGAGATGAGGTGCAGGCAGGACAAAAAATTGCTACCATGGGAAATTCAGAATCCAAAATGGTAATGTTACATTTTGAAATTAGAGAAGCCGGTAAATCCGTTAATCCCTTACTCTATATTCACCCTTAGGAGACAAATATGCGCTACTGGATGATGAAATGTGAACCCAGTGTTTACAATATCGAAGACTTACGAAAAGAATCGAATCAAACCACTACTTGGGAAGGTGTGAGAAATTATCAAGCACGTAACATGCTGCGTGATGAAATAAAAAAAGGAGATCTAGCGTTTTTCTATTACTCTAATACAAAAACGCCGGGTATTGCAGGTATTATGGAAATTATCAAAGATGGCTACCCTGACTTTACTGCATGGGACCCTGAGCATAGATATTTTGATCCTGTCAGCACCCCTGAAAACCCACGCTGGTATCTCGTTGATGTTAAACTGGTTAAGGTATTTAATAACATTGTATCGCTATCGGCATTACGCGCAGATCCAAAATTAGCCGACTTATGGATCCTACGTAAAGGTAATCGCCTTTCTGTAACCCCTGTTACTTTAACACAATGGGAAGAAATTTTAACCTTATCAAAATGATGGGTGACGATTGGTCGTAACCTCAGCAATTGTTTTTAATTCTCCTTGCGCATCTTGGACAAGAAGTGCTTTCCTTGTTGCATTTCCAACCGCAAAACTACTATACGGATTACGCCCAATTGAGGCATCTACCTTAATAAAAGTAGGATGATCATTGAGAATAGCACGTTGTTTTAATTTCTTATTATCATGTCCATAGTGTTTATCTATAAGATAATGACTCTCATTTGCCTTAGATTTTCTTCTTTCACTACGTTGATGAGGAAAAAACTGTGTAATCAAAACATTTTTGATATATTTCACCCGCTCAAGCAATCGATGCGCGATGTCATTGTCTTCGTCAAAAAAATGCTCAGAAGCTAAAATTTTATTTCCTAGCATTGTGAAGCTTTTCATTAATTCATTTTTTGGCATTAACTTATCTGACTCCAAGAGTCGTAACTCTTGCTCTAATGGAAGATATTGCACCTTAAAAGAAGCCTTTTTGACGTGTTTAATCTCTTCGCTTAATTGAGCCATTAGATTGCGAATATCATCAAAAATATCTTTAATCGATGAGATTTCATTTTCTAAAGCTTGCAAACGTCTAATCAACTCATCTTTTTCCAGAGATTGAGCCGACATTAACTCAAGAAATATATTTCGCCATGAAAAAAATTGTTCTAGTCTTTCCAGACTTTTTAGAGAATTCATCACAAATGAGTCTTCTGCATACTCTAAAGAGCTTGTGCTGCTTGATATTTGGATTATTAAGTCTCGCCACTCCTCTTCATTGCACACATATGTTATGTCTCTTTTCAAATCTTCTATAATTCGCTCTTGAAACCCTAAAAACTTTCGGAATGCTAATAAATATTGGGGGATAGGGTAAGCTGTGCTTGCTATATACGTATCACACACACTTTCCCAAAGTCGATTCACTTCATTTTGGTTTGGATTTTTATCCAATTTTTCCTTAAAAATATCAAGGAATGAAAAAACAATTGCTTTACTTTGGTCATATTGCTCAACTTCACCCGATTGGTTTGCTTCACAAGATAAAAGAAGAAACACATATTCCAATAGTCGCTTCTCTATTACCTCATTGTCAACAGAAGCTTCACTATCATCACTATCAAACTCTCCCTCAGATAAAAAGCCAAGTGTTTCTTCTAATGTCTTATACGAGGTTTCTTGAGGTAAAGCTAGATTGAGCCAGCCCTCTTGATTCATTAGAATATAAATCTGAGCAATTAAATTTTTTGAAGCTCTTTCAAATGAAATAAAACTTCGAATAGGATTATCTTTAGTAAATGCGCCTGAGAAGTAACAAGAGGTTTGAGAATGCATTAAAACATCAAGAATCTTATCCGCAATTTCTGGACCTGTTTTTGCTAAACTTCTATAAACCAATAACGCTTGCAACCAGGAATAATCTTTACCCTTTATAGTTCCGTTATCCCTGAGTTGATTTAATTTACTTATTGATAGCTCCAATTTT
>JAJZTL010000153.1 GCA_021848965.1 Pseudomonadota bacterium | reverse complement strand
TGATTTTATCCAGATGACTATTTCAAGCAGGAAAACCACCAAAGAACGCCGCATTGATGAAATGGTCTTGGCTCTAAATGATGCGGATACACTGATCGTAACAGAGTTAAGTCGTTTGGGAAGAAGCACAGCCGAGGTCATAGCCTTGGTGAATGAACTGATTCAAAAACAAGTGAGAGTGATTGCTATTAAACAAAATTTAGATATTAAGCAACATGACATGACATCAAAAGTTATGATTACATTGTTTTCTTTATTTTCTGAGCTTGAGCGAGACCTAATTAGCTTAAGAACCAAAGAAGCATTAGCTAGTAAAAAAGCACAAGGAATTCGGTTGGGTAAACCAAAAGGGACTATTCAAAAAAGTAAATTTGATAATGATGCTGACAAAATTAAAGAATTATTGTCATTGGGATTGTCGGTTAGAAAAATCGCTATTTTTTTAGGGTATACAAATCATATTGGTCTTAATACTTACGTAAAAAAACGAGAGTTACGAAAACCAACAAGTTTAATCAGTACCACCACTACCGCATAACTTATATGCTGATTAGCGTGTAGGATTTACTTTGTAAAACCAGTGGCGTCGCAACCAAAACGCCACGTTCACGAGTGAAATTAGCACAGGCACTTCAACAAGGGGTCCTATAACTGTTGTGAATGCGATGGCAGAATTAAGTCCAAAGGCAGAAATAGCTACAGCAATAGCCAATTCAAAATTATTACTAGCTGCCGTAAATGAAGTTGCCGTTGTTTTCTCATAGCTTGCGCCGATAATTTTTCCCATTGCAAAACTGACAAGAAACATCACAATAAAATAGATACTCAGCGGAATGGCAATACGGATCACATCAAATGGAAGTTGTAACACCATCCCGCCTTTCAAAGAAAACATCGCCAAAATCGTAAAAAGCAGGGCAACAAGGGTAATAGGCGAAATTTTTGGTAAAAAATTGGTTTCATACCAAACTAGCCCTTTTTGCTTTATCAATACAAAGCGAGTCAGAAATCCAGCAAAAAAAGGAATACCAAGATAAATAAAAACACTTTCCGCAATTGTTATAAAATTGATGTGAACTATTTGCCCAGTCATGCCAACAAGGGGTGGTAAGATTGTTAGAAAAAACCAGGCATATACACTAAAGAAAAGCAGTTGAAAAATACTGTTAAATGCCACTAATGCCGCGGCATACTGATTATCTCCTTCGGCCAGTTGATTCCAGACAATTACCATGGCAATACACCGTGCCAGCCCAATGAGAATGAGTCCGGTCATGTATTCGGGATAACCATGTAAGAACAAGACAGCAAGGCCAAACATGAGAAATGGTCCAATAAGCCAGTTTTGAACCAATGATAATAGAAGAATGTGCCAATCTTTGAACACCAACGGTAATTCTTCATATTTAACCCGGGCCAAAGGAGGATACATCATTAAAATTAGGCCAATAGCTATAGGAATATTGGTGGAACCAATAGATAGGGAGTTTAAAAATTTTGGCGTACCTGTATAGATAGAACCGATAATAACGCCTACAGTCATTGTTATGAAAATCCATAACGTTAAATATCTATCTAAAAAAGAAAGACGGTGATTGCTGCAAATGGTCATGACAACAATTCCTTCTCTATTCGTTGTTTCAGTTCATTAAATACCGCTTCAAATACTGTATTAATTTTCATTTCAGATCCTTCTACTTTAGCCGGATCAGCAATACTCCAATGGAGTTTCTTTGGTTGACCAGGGAAAATGGGGCAACTTTCACTAGCCGCCTGGTCACAGACAGTAATGACTAAGTCAATAGATTCTGATTTAAATTCATTCCAGGATTTACTGCGGGGTGTATTTGGTTTGATACCATGACTGGCAAGCGTTGCTATTGCTTTCGGATGTACGTTTCCTGTCGGGACGCTACCTGCGCTAAAAGCCAGATAGCGACCATTCGAGTAATAATTAGTTATTGCCTCGGCCATAATGGACCGACAAGAGTTACCTGTACAAAGAAATAATACTTTAATTGGCTCAGTATTCATCAACCACAACATCCCGTTGTTTTTGACTGTGTATCACAACAAGAGGTTGATGTCTTTTTGCTAGGCATTGAGCACGAGCCCTCTGTTGTATTATCTCCAGAAAAAAATTGAGCATCCTCCATGGTATGATAGGCTTCCCATGCGATTCCGTTAGGGTCACTTACCCATGATTTTTCTGATTTGGCATAGCAACAGGTTGCTTCACCATCGCTATGGGTTGAAATATTAGCTTCTGAAAATTGGTTTCTCAGTGCTTCTAATTCAGTGGCGTCATCCACTTGAATTCCTAAGTGTTCCACACCATGTTTTCCTGCACGAGTTGATATGGCAAAATTAATACGCGGATCTTCGAGCATCCATTTGGCATAATCGGATTTAACTTTTACCGGCTCTGATCCAAATAAGGCATTGTAGAAACGGATGCTATCAGTGAGGTTGTTAACGCCAATATGAATATGAAAACGTTTCATGACTTACTCCTTTTTAGAATTACAGCAATCAGTTAATTCAATAACTAGACAATCTTGTGTCCCGGGTTGTTGAATTTGAACTTGTTGTTTACTGCAACAATCCTGAACCATGAAGGCGATAAAGTCGCGCATTAACTCAAAATTTGCAGAATAAAATACATACCGCCCTTGACGATACGACGTGACAATTCCGGCATTGGACAAATGGCTTAAATGAAATGATAAGGTATTGTGTAAAATACCTAATTCATCGCCAATTGCGCCTGCCGATAACCCTTCTGGTCCCGCTTGAACAAGTAATCGAAACACTTGCAAACGAGTTTCTTGAGAGAGGGTATCAAATATTTTTAGTGAATTTTTTATGTCCATATTTCTAGAATAGTAGAATTATGTTATTTAGTCAATCTGCCATTTAAAGTTTGAATTTTCCTGCCAAATAAAGATAAAACTTACAGAGAAGGCCTTGAATTTCCTGGATGACCAAAATGACAAAAATCGAAAGTTTGGGGTAGATAAGGTTTTTCATCCCTTGGATGTTC
>JAJZTL010000152.1 GCA_021848965.1 Pseudomonadota bacterium | reverse complement strand
TTGTTGTCATTCAACTTATCCAAACTTAAATAATCTATTTTATTATAAGAATAAGCTCATGGCACTGTGATAAAATTTCTAACTATTTTTACTGTCCGCCGTAGGGAATTATAATTGACCGCCAACACAAATCCAGGGCAGATTTTTAATAGTCGTTCTGAATCGACCACAGAAAGCCAAACAATTGTTGAAAGAGCTGTACTCAGTCCTCAACTTTTTCGCCAATTGACGCCAAATCAAGCGGTTGCTTTATTGTCTATTCAAGGACATAGCATGGATGATGTCATCGAGATGATGCCGATTTACGTGAGCTAACTGTTCTAATATTGGTTTTTTTCGCGAAGTTCTGCGCGCATCTGCGCGCACGTGCACGCATCTGCGCGCAGAAAACTACTTAATTATCCGCCAAGAAATATATTTTCCAGAACCCTCACGCGTTACAATTCCGATATTTTCTAACGCTTTAAGTTCAACTTGAATAACTCGCCTGCCATACTTTTTAACGCTTTCCATTATCTCAGCACTACTCAATGACTTTTGACCAATAGCATCAACGATTTCTTGTTGTCTTTGTGTTAATTTAACAGATTTTTCTATAGTATAGTGCCCTATACGCTCTCTCAGCGGAAAAATAACAAAAAAATCATCGGTACCCTCTGTAAATATAGGCTCAGGATTTCCCGCATTCGCCGAG
This sequence comes from Pseudomonadota bacterium, assembly GCA_021848965.1. GTDB lineage: Bacteria > Pseudomonadota > Gammaproteobacteria > Legionellales > Legionellaceae > CABHON01. The sequence goes on along the minus strand of JAJZTL010000152.1, from coordinate 2,383 downwards.
GATTCGATCATTTGAACGGTCCCACTTCCCCATTCTTCAATCATTTTACAAGCATAAAGTATCCGAGCAATGAGGGGGTTTCTTGGGGTAGAACGATGTTTTTTTTGCAGATCTTGCAAATGAACACCTTTTGGCAAACAACCTATATTAGAAATTTCAACACGATCATCATAAATGGCAATCTCAACACTCCCTCCTTCGATGCTGTAATTGCGGTGACATAAAGCGTTCATTAAAGCTTCTCGTAGTGCTTTATAGGGAATCGCAGGATTTTCTACGCGATAAGGGTTACCTGGCTCAATGTGAGCGGAAACGGGCAAGTAATTATATAAAAATTTCATGCCTTCTTCATGCAGATCAAAAATATTGCCATACAACATTTTTGTGTCAATGAATGATTGCTTATCAATTCCTCTAAATCTTGCCATCATGAGGCGACATTGGATTAAATTTTTTTTGTTATTATTGAAAAGAACAACGGTGGCATTTCTTAACTTATCATCAGAGATGAGATCTAATTTAAATAAAACAGTTTCTATATTTTCTATTGCTGCTTCTGGATGTATTCTTTCAGCTTTTAATGCTTTGTCAATAAATTGATGAATTCTATTTTCATCTAAATTACCTATTTGAAATTGAGTGGTTAATTGCCTTTCCCAAGGAATATTAACGGGCTCTCTTTCGAGTAATAAATGTTCGTATTCCTCTTGTCGCATCCTTACAGTGGTTGACTGTAGTCGATGATAAGCTCTGCCATCATAGGTGTAAGGAGAACGCTCTCCTTTTTCAGCCTTTAAAACGATAACATACCGCTGATTATCTTCTAAAGGAATATACTGAATATGCAAAGATGGCTTAGGTTCAATTTTATGAATTTCATTGGCAATTTCTTTTTTAGTGGCATCATTAATCATTTGACCAACAATAGTTGCATTGTCCAAAACACCAATGAGTACTGTACCGCCGTGGTTATTTAAAAATGCGGACAATGTTTTCATGGCGGCATGAAGCAAGGCGGTTGATTTCTTGAATTCTAAATTTTCTGATTCGCCAGAGGAAACCAGTATTTGTAAGTCTTCTTGTGTCATGATTTTATGTGAAGTGAGATAATGCTTTAGATTATCTCACTTTTAACGCCGTTATTACCCTTCGATTTTTTGCCTCATCTCTCGCAAAGATTGCAACGTTATATCGCTCAATTCTCTTGATGTGTCAACAAGATTAAAAAGATTCCACAAATAAAGCTCTATGATGACTTTGCGACGTCGAAGAAATCGACGATCTAAAGCAACATCAATTAAAGCTGTAGCCTGAGAGAGGAAAGCGCGGATCGCTTCGTTTTCTCTAATTTTCTGGTTTAAAAACGCCAGATCGTTTATGCTAGTGTTAGCCATAATCAACTCCTATTTAGTTGTTTGTGGTCAGTGTGCCTTAGATGTTAGCGCATCTTTGGCACACGCCTAATTTATCGTGCAAATTAACTCTATCAAAAAAACAATATTTATGCAAATAAATATAAAAATATTTGATAACTCTTGAAAATCCGTTACAATACAGAAAATAATGTTAGGTATCAGACGTATGAAAAAAGAAAATATATTAGCAAAAGATAATGATACAAGCGATGATCCTATCGTACGTATTACCTTTGAAGTTCCCGCATCGTTACGTAATGCCTTTAAAGCCAAAGTGGCTATCCAAGGCGGAAAACTGAAAGACGCGCTGGTTAACTTTATGAAAGAGTATGTAAAGGAAAATAATCATACGGACAATAAACACAAGTAATGCAATCAGCAGTTAATTATAATGAATGCCATTTTCAAAGACATTTCAAAAATATCAGTACAGCAGGCAATTGAACAGGTAGCCAAAGAGTGTCTTGCACCATTAGATGAAACAAATCATCCTATTCAAGTTCAATGGAAAGTACAAAAATTTAGTCGTCTTATTTTTGATAATGACATCATCGATGAGTGCAACGATTTTGATCGCATCACGCACACAGAAACAATTCCGATGGAACTGGATCAGTTTCATCAAACACAAGATATGGCTTGGTGGAGTGCCAATATTTTTGACGCTACTTTTTTTTATGTAGGAGGAAGAAAGGATGAGGACTCTCCTGAAGATAAAACAGCCCAAGCAGTTAACTCACCCAGTGGCGTCATCTTTTTGGGATTTGAAAAGCGTGTAGATGCCGCCAAAATTCTTTATGCGCATTTAGCCAAGATTGCATTGAATGTACGCAAAACTTACATCAACTATGTTTAAAAAATATTTTCAATATTATTTTTGAGCAAAGAAGATTGTTTCCACTTTCAAAGCGTGAAAAAAAGTAATTGCTCGGTTGGATTTTATCGTTGGCATCCATGCCAACGAGTGG
>JAJZTL010000151.1 GCA_021848965.1 Pseudomonadota bacterium | reverse complement strand
AGGATGTCAACGTTCAGCAACCGAAGAGACTTGCCATAAATCAGGACAAAGAGAAAAAGCTGACCACCATGCCTTCATTTAGCTTTAATCCTATGCCCAATTTAAAGGAATTATTATGATGAAATGCATTTTTGTTGGTGGATATAGTATCCAATAAGTCCCACATGCCCCACTTTTATTGCAAAGGGCGGGACGGCTAAAACCTAGTAGTGATGCGCCTGCCCCAAATGTCCCCTTTGTCCCTGAGATATTGGACAACATGCTTAAGTGAATTTACGTTCATAAATTATATATGTTATCAATTGAGTCTGAGCTCATTGATTTTGTATTCAAATTAATAGCGTGGAGATCTGGAGGCAAGAGGTCTTAGGACATTATTTTGTCCGATCCTAATGAGCGCGTTAGGACAGATGGTATTTCCGCGCTTGATATTATTGGGTTATAGCGTTTAGGATTTCTGCGTCATTGCTGGTAAATTGCAGTGACGCAGAATAATTAAAATATTAATGTGTACAAATAATAGACGATTCTGACCTACAATATATAGATATAAATCTAGATTCTAAGGAAGGAAAATGGCTAAATATCCGGCATTATTAAAAAGCTCAGAGATTTGTATTGCTAAGAGAGCGATAAAGTGCGCTTTTAATAAAAAACATGTGATGAAAAAAGGTGATATTTATTTGCTGATTAAATCTTCAACCATTAAGTTTCCATTTTCGCTTGAAAAGAAATACTGTAATCAATGTGCGACACATATTCTTAATGATGCAGAGATGAATTTAAAATCGATAATCGCAGTTAGGATTGAACTACAAGGTAAAATATAATTTCTTTTTTGCTATTTTTTTATAATTTAGGTAAGAGGATACAAGGATCGTCACTTGGAGTTAAAATTGTAACTTTTTGCCTTCCTCTAGTCACACTGACCCTGAGATTTTGACGTGCTTGGTCGTTTATTTCCTCCTTGGAATTGAAACGTACAATACGATCTGGATTAGCTACTATTTCTCTTCTTACTCGCTGAGGCCAACCTTCAAAAATGATTACCTCATCGAACTGCTTACCTTTTGCTTTATGCATGTTCATCACAACAACTCCAGTTTCTGGTTTCGCAGTCATAGAGAGATGTTCTTGGACAAATGCTTGTCGAATGATAGATAGTGCATTGCCATATTGGCTGTTTCGCCAATCTTGGGATAATTGTTGGCGAAGTTGAGTACCACGTTCCAGTAACCGAATATTCTTAACTTCTTCTGCAATTTCTTTTAGGCGTTTACATGCACCATTTTCCATAGTACGTCCTATACTCCGCCAGTCTTCATCCGGGATACCCGTCAATTCAAGGGCACAAATCTGATTGTACACCGTCAACATGTTTACTAAAATGCTGTTTTTACGAAGTGCATTACCATTATTTTGGCTAACTAATAACTCTTCGTAAGCCTTCCGAATATTTGCAGCTTCCTTCAACGCTATCTGTGTTGGAGAATCTCCATTTTTGCCTTGAAAGTAGTTGCAAATCAATGTGATAAAATGTTCGAAATGGTTTTTTCTTCCAGAGGGTTGAAGCAGAAGCCCAACGATCTCCACTCCAAGAATTGCTGCATCCATCTCAATGACAGCAACATGGGCCACTGCTTTCATTCTTGCTGGAGGTTGGCGCAAAAAATCTGACACGAGGCGTGTTAATTTTTTGGTTGGTACAAGTATAGCTAATGACCAATTATCTACTTTCTGTTCTATCAATCGTTGACGGGCGGCATAAACTTCAGTTACAAGTTTAGTCATTGCTGGTGCAGGAAATGAATCGAAATAATTAATAGACACGCCCTTGTAGGTATTTTGTCGAAAGTTGCTATTTAACAGGTCATTTCCGAACAACGCAATTTCTACATTTGGACTTCTATGATTATCAGCACTTAAGTCCACTTCTACCGGATTAAACGTTTTACGAAAATGCTCAAGCCTAGCTGGATTTGCTCCAATCCAATCGTATATCCGCTGCTCTGGATCAGCGAGTGCAATCAGTTGACAGAATTCTCCTAATGCTTGTACCACACGCCATTGTTGATCATTAGTATCTTGAAATTCATCAAAAATGATAACAGGATACATGGTAGCTATTAGGTGACGAACGCGACTGCTTCCATAGAGTATATCACTGGCGTAGGTCGCAAAGAGATCAAAGCATACTTTTCCTTCCTTAATTGCTAAGCGGATACGTTCTGTTTGTTCTGTTGATTTTTTGGCTGTGTTCTGCTCATCTGTATGTGGTCTCTTGGGGAATTTTGCTCTGATCTCCGAGAGAGCAATCGACTCGTTTGAAGGAAGAAGAATTTCCAACTGGCGTGGAAGTCCGATAAGATATCCATGAGTCTTGATGATGCGCCAAAAGAAAGAATGATAGGTTTCGACATTGATACGTTTTTTTTGGGTTGAAGGGATTTTCTGTTCGTACTCAATGGCTTCCGTAACTCGCGACACACTTGCCCGTGCAAAGCTAAGAAAAAGAATCTGCTGATTCGGACGAAGCTGATATTTTGCTATTCGAGAGGCCTTAAGAATCGAGATTGTAGTTTTACCAGAGCCGGGGCCTCCCGTAACAAGCAGGTGCCCATTAAGCTCCATTACTTGAAGTTGTTTATCAGTCAGTTGCATTCTCATCGACTCTTGAACTAGCTTGAGCCTCCTCTGCTATTAGACTGGATGTACAAGTAGCTTTTAATTGGATACAAGCATCCCGAAGCCATTTGGGGATTTCTGTTTCATAACATTGAGCTAGAAAGTCAGCGCATACTCCTTCTCCCTTATACTTGCGGAGATATTCAGGTACCGCAGTAGAGGCCTGTTTTTCTGGATTAGGATATTTTTGAAGCAAATGTTGCGGCCAATCTATTAATCTGGCAAATCTTTGTAAAGCTGTCTCTGTGGTATTGTTCAAGATTAGGTTTTCAAAGCCTTTTTCTTGGTGCATTAATATAACCTCAACTTGGCTTTCAATGAGAGTTTTGCTTTCGTCACTTTGTTTGTCACATAGAGCAAACGTCTTTTTTCCTAGATCACGGTAGAGCTGAGCCATT
>JAJZTL010000150.1 GCA_021848965.1 Pseudomonadota bacterium | reverse complement strand
TGTATATCGTTGGCAGAAGAAATTATTTAGACCAATCATCAAAGACTTCATTGATGACTTTATTCTCGATAAAAATCATCTCCTACCACAGAGAATCTATAAATAATAGTGCGTAAGTCCTAATTTCTTTGATTATATAAGTTGAGAGTAAAAAATGATTAATACGGAATTTTCAAAGTGTATTTCTGCATGTACAAACTGTTCACTTATTTGTACTGAATGTGCAACTTCTTGTTTAAAAGAAAAAGATTTAGAGATGATGCGTGAATGTATTCAACGTTGTCTAGAATGTGCAGATATTTGTCAGTTATGTGTGCGTATGCAACAACATAACTCACCTTTCCTCAAAGAGATTTGTGAGCTTTGTGCTAAGATCTGTGAATATTGTGCGGAAGAGTGTGAAAAACATTCACATGATTATTGTAAAAAATGTGCTGAGGCTTGCCGTCAGTGTGCAGAAGAATGTCGAAAAATTGCCATGTAAAATACTTCAATAATGTTAATTATATGGCTCTAGACTAACATAATCATTCTACTAGTCTAGAGCCTTTCCTAAAATTAACATAATACACCTTATACGAAATTCTTATATTTTTTTCTTTATTTTTCAATGGTATAATACAATCTTTAAAGCCCCTTTTCTCCAATCGGGGCTTTTTTATGATTTATTACGTTCTCTAATCCCCCCATTTCTCTTAGGTCTCTTTTGTTAGCGCTGACTGGATATTGACGGTCATTTAATTCACAGCTTTAACCAAATCGAACTATATACATTTTCAAATTTCGTACTTGAGCGAAAGTAGGAAAGTGTTGCCTGGAGAGAATAAGAAATGGGTTCTACACGACTATTGACCAATATTATTCAGCGTAAAGTCATGTTGCCAGAAGAAATGTCACCTTCAATGCAGCGTGACAATTTTGAAGTGACACTGACTGATTTTGAAAAGCATCCAATCATCAAATGTTTATTTAAGGCGGATAACCAGCGTTCTACGGAATGTTGGAGCGTGCAAGAAATTGCAAACTTTATTGAGGATTGCACAGAAGATCAAAACATCAATTTATGCATTTTGTATTGGAAAGATATACACAGCAATATTTACATTATTGATGGAGCACATCGTCTTTCCTGTATCTATGCGTGGATCAATAGATATTTTGCGGATGAGCAAGTCCCTCAAGCACCTAATTTCAATGATCAACAAAAACAAGATATTCGTTACCTCCGCAATTATTTAGGAGATCTTGCTGATTTTCAAAAAATTTGTACTGATGCCGAATTTGCAGAAAAAAAAATCGAAATTAGGCGATATTAAAATCAGTTTCCGGCAGGTACTGGGGACCCCGGAAGATGCGCGACGGGTATTTCAATCGATTAACTCAGATACTAAACGTCTAGATAAATATGAGGAATATCATCTCAGAAGTCGCGGTAGTGACGCGTATTATGCGATCTATGCCTGTTGTTATATCAATGACAATAAATCTAACTTGGAAGAGCTCCAATATACACGTTTAAATGAGCTGATTGAGTTAGGGGAGAGGATCCATCAGCTCCTTTTTTCGACCATTTTATTAGACAATGAAATGAGTCATGGCAAAAAAATTGGCTTGGTCAATGAGTTGATGAATATCATTGCTGGTGATCAGATTCATAATATTATGAGTCTGAATCAGGGGGAACGCGTTGAAAACCTGATGTCGCATCTGTTGACCATTCTTTGCAGAATAGCGACGCCTGTAAAAAATACTGGGGTTCCGAGTTTGGGCTTTCATCCATACTTATATTTTTATAAGGACCAGCGTTTTCAGATTACTTCTTTTCTTGCATGGTTTTCAATTGTGTATGAAATTCATGAAAGCCTCATGCAGATTCATCATCGAACGATTAGTTTCAAAGACTTCACCCGGGTACGCCGTAGTATTGAGTTCTTGATCGCCAATTTCCCCGTGGCGACCACCGAAACGGTCGGCAAGTTCGGCAGTGGTATCAAGGGCTATGATCGGCTACAAATTGTCTATAAAGCCTTTATTTGCTTAAGCTTGGAAATGGAGGTTGATTTTGATGATGAGGAATGCCTGAATACCTTTATTCTGTCCATGTCTAAGGCCTTCAAGTACATAAACTTTAACGAGTTTTATGTCGAAAGATTTTTGGGTGGTTATGATGATGCAGTCGTCAAGCATGTGGTGGGATATGTGGAGTCGATTAGTCCAATTTCTCGGTCAAAGCCCAAGGCTTTTTCGGCATTAACCAAGAGTCTGCTTAAGCACAATTTTCTGGTGGGTAATCATAACTTTTGCCTCATTTGTGATGGATTGATCTATCTTGATTCTACTGAATCGGATCATCGGATTGCCAAAGCCGTAGGTGGGCAAGGTGTTCTAGAGAATGGTCTGCTGGTTCATCCCATCTGTAATAGAATGAAATCAGATCTGAGTCTGGAAGAGATTAGAGCGGATTTGTTTGGTGAATTACTGTATTAATCAACAGAGCGATGAGCTCATTTTTGCAGATGTATCAATGATTAATCACATGATTTAACTTTTGATACATTCAGCCAATGTGGTTATTTTTAATTCAGTCCAGAATCACAACCAGAAACTAGCTGTAGTTTCTGAATGACCGTCAAGGTCCTTAGTTTCGCCCATAGATTCCCTCTGTGGGCTTTTTTTTGATCAAAAATTGTATAGATGCTCTAAAATAAACCTTTTAGCATTTCATAAGCAATTAGGATTAAGGCTGAGACCATCAGCACAACAAAAATGAGTTCCACTCTAGTTAACATCTTAGTTCCATTTACTTTTCACTTAATTTATATAGCAGTTAACTCGTAGCATCAATGAAATAACATGACATGGAAAATAATCAAAAAGACAGAATTTGGATTTTGATCAGATCTGCATGTTTACATGCTTCTACAGCAGCTTTGAATGTTTCACTTAACCTTTAAACTTTTCTTAAAACTAAATATATTTACATATACATTCTAAAATTTGATAGAATTTATTAAAACTTTAGATTCTAAGTGTAAATAATGAGAAGCGCTAATATTCGACGTGATGGCTACTTAAAATTTCTGAATA
>JAJZTL010000149.1 GCA_021848965.1 Pseudomonadota bacterium | reverse complement strand
TCCGATCAAGGTATTTATTTGCATACTTTTGTATTGTGTTACATAATTTCATTAAAATACATTAAACCATATTGTATATGTATTTACAATGAATTATCTTAATTAGTATGCATATGTGCATACTAATTAAAAGTGTTATATAATTGAAATTATGCAGATATGCATACTTGGTTATGGTTTGATATTAATCAAATATTCATGGTTTTGGGGAAATGCAATTTCCCCACATAAAAATACTATATATTTCAATGGGTTAATCACCTACAACCAGTTGCGAAAGGTGTGCTTGTTTTTAGAAGTTACTATTCTGTGTTTTTATTTACTATGATTTTTTTTCTGATTTTGGTTTGATTTTTTGTTGAGCGCAGTTCAATTGCGCGTGTGTGATTGGTGGTAATATGCTTGGTTTCACCATTTAATTAAATAATTTTATTACAGGAGTATATCTTATGAAATGGATTAAACTAATCTTTAAACCCATCATATGGTTTTTTAAAAATCTTGCCGTACCTAACCCCAATTATCAGAATAATATTAACCAGCGAAACAATAATAATGAAACAAAAATCAATCCTTCAACTGGGCTTCCAATGATTGGTAATTTGGATAGTATGGGAAACTCCTTTGGCTCAAGTGCATCGGACAGACACCATAATTGGAACGATGATTATCACCGTCATAGTTCCACATATACTAGCAGCTATGATTCATTTACTAATCGTTATTAATAAATATCCTTTATTAATTTTTGTGCCTCTTTATAGTTCTATAAATAGTATTTATACTCGATGCACTAATTTAATGATTTAGTTAATAAGGACTTTTTAAGTGGTGATACTAAAAACATTATTAAATAAATTTTTAAAATTAATTCATTTTGTATCAAAAAAAGAAGTGAGAGATTTTGATTATAATAAGGAAGACGTAATATTAATAAATCATTCGATCGGACTCTCAACTATTGAAGAACGAGATATAATTGATAATGCATTTTTTACTATAAGTTCTAATGATTCCAGCTACTAAAATAGTAAAGTTTTATAAAAATAAGATAATGAAAATAATTATAACTATCAATTAAATTAATATGAAAAGGAAATTAAATGGCTTTAATAACTGCTAAAAAAATTAGTGATGTAGAAAAAATAAAGGTTGGAATTAATAAAGAAATCTATGCGGAAATTCAGAGGTATTGTGAATGGGCTGGAATCGGCGAGATTGACCATTTCTTTGAAGAAGCAGCGACGTTTATATTTTCTAAAGATAAAGACTGGAAGAAAATAAATTCACGAAAAGTTTCATCTAAAGTAGAGTAATTACAAACTAAAATATAAATGAACTCAAGGTACTATAATGAAAAAAATAATTGCGTTTCTCATATTAATACCATTTGCAGCAACTGCTGCTCAAATGGAGTCAGACAAATCTTTAGTGAAATTTGAAAAACTCTGCGCCTCAAGTAAAGATCCAGTAATTCGCTCAACAAATTGTAAATTAGCTGAGATGCAAAGAAAAGGAATGACTATTAGTAAAGCTCAGGCCACAAAATAAGAGGGCAATATACATTGCGCTGCTGATAAATCGTAGGGCTTTATCTGCTAATAGTATTTTGAATGTTCTGATAAGCAGGGCTCATTAAATACCTAGCGTAAAATCGTTGATTCGTTTATCCTCTTCAATCCAGTCACCTACTAATTAAATTGTAATGATACGGATATCTCTTAATGCATCAGAACGAGAAGAGCTTTCTCGTTTAAGACTCGAGCGAAGTTCAAACGTTGGTGAGCGCGCTTACTATGTGCTTCTAGCAGACTCAGGCAAATCAGCACCTGAAATAGCAAACCATTTGAAAAGAAACATTATTACCATACGCTTATGGCTTAATCGTTATAGGGAAGCAGGTGTGTCTGGTCTTATGAATCAACCCCCACCTGGGCGACCAGCTCAAAAAACACCTGTAATAGAGAGGCATCTTCAAGAAATGCTAAAAAAATCACCGCAAGATTATGGGTACCAGGAAAGCGGATGGCAGATTAATATTTTCCGTGATTGGCTTCAACAGCAAGGAATACACGCTTGCGATAACACGATTGCAAAGGTGCTAGACAAACTTAATTATGTCTACAAACGATTTTCCAAGACAACGCCTTCAAATGCACCATCACCTGCTGAAAAAAAGGAAAAAATCAGTGAAATCATCGATAAAATCAAACAGAGTAAGCCAGAGGATCTAGAAATTCTTTTTGCGGATGAATCTCATTTTTCTAACCAACCCTACGTTAGTCGCGGTTGGTTCAGGCGTGGAGAAAAAAAACTGTAAGCACAGTGAAAGTCAGATCAAGCAAGACATTATTCGGGGCATTGAGTTTAAGAACAAGTCGCTTTTACTGGAAACAAGCGGACGCAGGTAACAGCCAGCAGTTTATTATGTTTTTACATCAACTACATAAAGCTCATCCAGATAAGAAATTGGCTATTATTCTTGATAATGGCTCCATACACAAAAGCAAAAAAGTACAAAAATTCATCAAAAAACATGAATGGGTCGAGCTGTTTTTTCTTCCACCTTATTCTCCAGAGTACAATCCGATAGAACGATTCTGGAATTGGTTAAAACAAAAAGCGTATGGATGTAAATCCTTTACAAAAATAGATGAACTGATACAAAAAATACGAAAATTGATTTGGCATTATCATGAGGGTAGAACAATTTCTAAGGTCAATTTTAATTATGATGCTTATGTTGATTTGCTCTAGGTATTTAATGAGGCCTGCTTATGAATTTTTTACTTGAGATTGACTTAATGATAAACCCATTATCGAGCATAGTTATTTAATGAAAATACTAGATGAAGTTCTAAAAGGGATTGTCAGCAAAGTAACGTACCATAACCCAACAACAGGTTGGTCTGTGCTTAGGGTTCATCCGCTCAATGCGCCGCAACAACAAGAGACGGTGACCATCCATCAAACCAAGGTTTTTGCTGGTGCCACAATGGAGTTTATCGGCGCATGGACACTAGATAAAAAATATGGCCGTCAATTTAAAGCAAATAAGGCTATTGAAAAAAAGCCAGCAACCGCAGCTTCCTTGGAAAAATATTTGGGCTCTG
>JAJZTL010000148.1 GCA_021848965.1 Pseudomonadota bacterium | reverse complement strand
AATATTAAACAAAGAGATTCAGATGTTACCCATTGGCTACCGATATACCGGCAAGTATTATCTCAAAAAACCGTACACGATGCCGCCGGAATTTGAGGAGCATACCGGATCGCTTTTCATGCGCGAGAATTTAGTTTCTTGGCAAGTTGAAAAGGAGCCAGGAAAATACGAGTATTCCTATTATCGATTAGTTTTAAAAAGTCCACATGGTGAACAGATTACTCGAGAGGATGCAAAACCGGTTTACGAGCCGGAATGATAGGGGAGCAAGCCAAAGTATCGTCTCTCAAGAAACGGTGGTTTGATGAGGCATAAATTGAGTAAAATAACGCGCCAGTACTGACGCGTTTGTCGCTTCTTAATTTTCGATCTTATAAATCAAAATCTTACAAACTTAACAATATCACTATATTTAATACTAAAAATTTTGACATGTACTATTATTTATAGTACAATTTATTTATTCAATAAATAAAAGGTTGGTTGTGTGGAAATACGTACTGTTATTCTAAGTGAACGAGCAAAACGTGATTTACGAAAGGTACCAACTTATATTGTTAAGAAGCTAATGTACTGGGTTGACTCAGTTTCTCATGAAGGCTTAAATGAAGTGCGTAAAATTTCAGGGTTTCATGATGAGCCATTAAAAGGCGATAGAAAAGGCCAGCGTTCGATTCGATTAAATAAAGCTTATCGAGCAATTTATCAAGAAGATAAAAACGGCGTTGTACATTTTGTAGAAATAATTGAGGTAAATAAACATGAGTATTGAAAATAAAGAAACATTCAATTTTTTAGAAAGCCTTACGCATGAAAAACTATCAATTGCTGATTTCATTAAAACTATTCGAGAATGCGAAGAAGAATCGCAAGTTGAGTTTGCAAAGCGGCTTGGGATTACGCGCCAGCGATTATGTGATATTGAACACGCACGTAGTCATATTAGTCCTAAGCTGGCGTCAGAATTTGCAGAAAAATTGGGCTACAGCGAATCACAGTTTGTTCGATTGGCATTGCAAGATATCCTGAAGCGTGATCATCTTGATTATATTATTAAATTACAAGATGTCGCATAAGATTGATCTGAAAAACATTCTAAAAAAATAAACATAATGCCTTAATGTGTTATAATATATAACACATATACAATTAGAGTTTGCAATAATGGCCGTTAAATAAATTTAATATTATATATGTGTTACACATTTTATATAATATTCAAAATGTATGTTTTTTTACTCTATAATAGGTTAACACAAAATCAGGCTAAATTATGACTAAAATTGTCGCTTATTTGCGCACATCGACGGACAAACAAGACTTAAACAACCAGAAGTTAGAAATATTGGAATATTCCCGATCTCACAAGCTCAATGTTGACGATTTTATTCAAATTTCTATCTCCAGCAGAAAAACGAGTAAAGATCGCCGTATTGATGAAATGATGTCGGTACTCAATGGTGCCGATACATTAATTGTTACCGAATTGAGCCGATTGGGTCGAAGTACCGCTGAAATTATCGGTTTAGTCAATGAGCTGATTAAGAAGAAGGTTCGAGTTATTGCTATTAAGCAAAATTTGGATATTAAACAGCATGACATGAACTCGAAAATTATTACGACGCTGTTCTCATTATTTGCAGAACTTGAACGCGATTTGATTAGTTTGAGAACAAAAGAAGCTTTAGCCAGTAAAAAAGGGCAAGGGATTAAGCTTGGAAAGCCAAAAGGCACTATTCAGAAAAGTAAATTTGACAAGGATGTTGAGAGAGTAAAAGAATTATTGGTGTTGGGTTTGTCTGTTAAGAAAATTGCTGCGCATCTTGGGTATAATAGTCACCTAGCTTTGAATACCTATATTAATAAGAGAAAATTGAGAGGTCTTGAATGAGTTATATTGGAAAAAAATTAGAATGTTTCAGCAGCTATTTAATTCTATTATTTTCACTTTTATGCTGCGCCAGTGCTATGGGGGCAACGCTGGATAACCCCAATTTTCATACGATTAATGGCGAAGAAATAAAAGAGAGGATTAAGTTTTTAGAAGACAAGAATAAATCTGAACATGTTTACGCGATAATAGAGACGCAAGGTTATAATTTTTCTGAAAATGAGGTTGAAGCTAGAATTTCGAGAGATATAACAGGAAAAAATGGTCAAGTAATTCTTTCAAAAGGTGCGTCATTAATTGGAAAGTATCGTTTTACAATGGTGGACAAAGAGGAAACACTTCTCATTATTTGGACTTTAACAAGCCATAATGAAAATATAATACGTCTTGCTCCGTCTGATATCTGGGAAAAAATTAAAAAAACAAAAAATGCTCTTATTCTCGTTTCTTCCCATCCTTATCCATCAGAATGGAGAGATTGTAAAAACTGCTTAGAAAGAATTAAAGAAATACCTATTAATGTCATGAAATTTTAATGTTGTCTAAGGCCCAGTGTGTACGTAGCCCCTATTTTCAGACAAGATCAAGCTTAAAAATTAGTGATTTTTGGTCAGATCGAAAAGGCTAGTTCGCTTTTGCCCCGTTTCTGTAATTTAACCCAAAAAAGGTGGCGGAAGGATGTGTAATAAAATGCGTATTAAGGTCGAGATGTTGTTCAGCATAATCTTCGGCCGGTGAAGGAAAGCCTGCCTTAACGTGAGACGCGTATAAGGGACAGGTTCGCTTGCCTGTAGCAATAAATTGGTGAATATCTTCAATAAGATGCGTTGGTACACGTAAGGGCGTCGTTGGCACCTTAAATTTACCGGTGCCTTCGGGTCTTCCCGCACTTTTTCTTGCACCACCTGATGTCATGCTGTTACCTTTTTGATTACTGTACGATAATCATAAATGATGGAACAAAGAAAAACAAGCGTCTTACTGAAGCTGGAATCGAGGCTTGCATTTAATTTAAGAGAAATGTTTATTAACAATCACCGAAAACTCTTTGAGATGGTTCATTATATCTTTGAACTTGGGTGTTTCTCCTGAAAACATTCCTGATTCAACCATTTTTCGAAAATCTTTTTCCAGATTTTTCATGAGTTCTGCATTTGTTGGCGGTCAATTATAATTCCCTACGGCGGACAGTAAAAATAGTTAGAAATTTTATCACAGTGCCATGAGCTTATTCTTATAATAAAATAGATTATTTAAGTTTGGATAAGTTGAATGACAAC
>JAJZTL010000045.1 GCA_021848965.1 Pseudomonadota bacterium | reverse complement strand
AGGTCTTGTGCCTACCCGCCAATATTGATAAAAACTGTGCATTTTCGGGCGGGCACAAGACCCGCCCCTACAAAAACCACCTACAAACCTTGATTTTATTGGAATTTATACGCGTTCACCCTGATCAAATACGTGATCTGGTTCAGTACTTATGATACATTAATATTCATTATGCATCCGAAACCGTTATTTGACACTCTTGATAACATTGACGAACAATGTTTACCTACAGACATTGCCACAGATTTGGCTTTTTCTCCGTTAGACTTTCAATATGCTAAAAATTTTTTAATGCAATTCAATGGCAGTAAAGCCACATTTGAAGCTTATCGCCGAGAAATAGAGCGTTTATTACAATGGGCATGGTTTATAGAAAAAAAATCCATTACCAAGCTAGATCGCAACCATATAGACATGTACTTACAATTTTGCTTGGCACCCCCTAAATCTTGGATTGGAACCAAACGTGTCGCTCGATTTATTACTGATGAAAATGGGCTTCGGCAACCGAATCCAGAATGGCGTTTATTTGTTGCAACAGTCAGTAAAGCACAAAATAAAGAAGGTATTGAACCGGATAAAAATCATTTTAGATCTTCGCAACAAACTACTGTAGCATTATTTGCTATCTTGGGCAGTTTTTATAATTACTTGATTTATGAAAATATTATTAATGCTAATCCTGTTGCTCAAATTCGACAGAAAAGCAAATATGTTCGAAAACAACAAAGCCAAAAGCAAGTACGCCGACTAAGTGAATTACAATGGAATATTGTATTAGAAACAGCACAAAAAATGGCAGAAGAAGATCATTTGCGCCATGAACGGACCCTATTTATTCTATCTGCCATGTATTTAATGTATCTTCGTATTTCAGAATTAGTTACCTCTCCTCGATGGATGCCCATGATGGGACATTTTTTTAAAGACAGCCAAGGAAATTGGTGGTTTAAAACAGTGGGTAAAGGAAATAAAGAGCGTGATATTACGGTTTCTGACGAAATGTTACAGTCTCTAAAACGCTATCGAAAGGCCTTAGGCCTACTTCCTGAACTTCCTTTATCTAATGAGCAAACGCCTTTGATAACTGCCATTAATAGTATGCAACCGATTACCAGCGATCGTCCGATTCGCAGCCTTATTCAGGCCTGCTTCGATCGCGCGTCCGAACAGCTTAAGACAGAAGGTTTTCATGAAGAAGCTTCGGCATTAAATGCAGCCACTGTTCACTGGTTAAGACATACCGGTATTTCCGATGATATTAATAAACGTAAGCGGCCCATTGCTCACGTAAGAGACGATGCAGGACACAGCTCAAGTGCAATCACTGATCGTTATAATGATGCCGAAAGAATGGAGCGACATGCATCCGGTAGAAAAAAACGTTTAAGCTAATGAAATTTTTTACGTTCTTCTTGGAGAAAAAATAGCCGTACAATTTTTCTATCCTGCGACAATTAAATAATTTACTTCAACATTATCCGTCAACGAAGCAGTGTGCGATGCAAGGTGATAATCCAACCCTGAAATCGCCTCTACCGAAAGATGATTATTACGTATCCATTGAATGATTTGACTCGGTCGAATAAAACGCTCATATTGATGTGTATTTTTAGGGACAAGATGCAGCACATGTTCGGCCCCTAAAATAATGTAAAGATAGGCTTTCCATGTTTTATTAATAGTGGATACCAATAATTTCCCTCCTGGATTCAGTAAGGCAATACACGATTGAATAATCTGCTCAGGATCGGGCACATGCTCTAACATTTCCATACAGGTAATAACATCATATCGCTCTGCTTCATCAACCAATGTTTCAACGGCAACACATTTGTACTCAATAGCTAATGCTCTTTTTGTTGCATGCTGCTTCGCCACTTGAATCGCATGAGATTCTAAATCTATGCCTGTGACCAACGCACCCTCTTTGGCTAAAGCTTCACTTAAAATACCTCCGCCACATCCCACATCTAACACTTTTTTATTATTAAGCTCGGTATGTTTTAAAATAAACTCCATACGTACAGGGTTAATTTCATGTAACGTTCGCAACGGGCCTGTAGGATTCCACCAATGATTCGCCAGTGACGCAAAATGCGCAATTTCATCCGTATCATAATTTTTCATATTATTTCTTTCTCAAACGCAGTAAATCAAAGGGTTTAAAAAAATCTACCACGTTAGGATTCGTGATAAATGACAGTTGGTAAGGATGTTCCGCAGAAAAACACTCCAAAGGCGCATGACACAGGGGAGCAATAGGTTGTGCTTTTAGACCTAAAAGAATCACGGTTATTTCTCTTCTCTCATCCGCTAATTGCGATAATAAAGATGCCATAAAGGGACGCCAGGCCGAAACATCTTTTTGCACAGAACGCTCGCTTAAAACTAAAGAAGCATTCAGCAATAAAAAACCTTCATCCAATAAATTTTGAAACAAGTCATCTAATGTTTGAATCCAAGATGACTTGTCTAATTCGGCAATCGCTTGCTGTGAAAAATCTCCGATTAATGCACCATTGGCATGTAACAACATTTTAATCCAGTTACGCAAGGAAGTTGCTCGATTCACGGCTTTGCTCAAACCGCGATGACCATCCCAAATATTAGAAACTGCATTGTCCCAAAAGGCGTATCCATTTGCTGATTCAGCTCTTGGATAAGGAGACTCCCCCAAAAGAATATAGCGTGTTTTTTCTTTCGGTAAACGGAAGGCATTAAATATTTTTTCTTTTCCAGGCAACCACGCAGAAGAAGACTCAAGTTCTGAAATATAAGTAGGAGAAAGAGTTTTTAATGCTTTCTCTAGGATGGGACGCCAGTCCGCGTGAATGTTTGATAACACCATAGAGCCATAAGAGTAATACAGGAAACAAGCAATAACCAAAGAAAAGGCGTCATATACATCATTTGAGTATGCTCAATTAGCGTTGTCACCACAATAGGTGTTAACCCGCCAAAAAGAACAAAACCTATGTTGTAAGATAAAGCCACTCCTGTTAAACGAATTTGTACAGGAAATAAATCACATAAAAATAATGGCGGCAAAACGACTAATGCGCCTTGAAACAGCGTAAATAAGGACAAAGCCAAGTTTAAATTATAATTTTTGAAAAGCATGAAATAACATAGTGCGGCACTTAAAATAATTCCGATTAAACCATTTTTCAATAATATAGTAAAATCATAAAACTCAAGCATGCCGCCAACAGATGACAACGCAATAATTTTTTTCTGTTCTGAGCTTAGTTTTGTGTTTGCATTAAATGTCATAATACGCGAATTCTATACTATCTCTCAGTTGCGCTGCAACGCTTCGCTTAACCTTTCCGTTAATTTTGTTAATCGCTTGGCTTCACGATTATTTTGGACCGCCATATAAACTGCCTTTTTTTGACCAATAAGAATTACACGCTTTTTGCCCCGCGTAACCGCCGTATATAATAAATTTCTTGCTAATAACATATAATGTTGCGACACTAAAGGAATAACCACTACTGGAAATTCAGATCCTTGGCTCTTATGAATCGTAATAGCATACGCTAATCGAATTTCATCCAACTCATCAAAATCATAACGAACGCTTCGTGTATCAAAAGAAATTTGCATGTAAGACTCTTCCAGATCAATTTTTTGAATAAAACCAATATCACCATTAAAAACTTCTTTATCATAATTATTCACCAGCTGAATGACTTTGTCTTTCACTGCAAAAGTGGTGCCAAAACGCGAGACCGTTGGATGACTATTGGGGTTAATTCGACTTTGCAAAGCAATATTCAATGAAGTATTACCTAATGACCCACGATTCATGGGTGTCAATACTTGAATATCATGGCTTGGATCAAATCCCCACTTTTTAGGAATCCTAGTCGTTACCACCTCTAATAAGGTTTCATAGACTTGCTCCGGCTCATCTCGATAAATCGCGTAAAAATCTGTCTCATTCTGCGTTTCCAATAAAGGCATATATCCCTGATTAATACGATGCGCATTGGTGATAATCTGCGAAGTTGCTGCTTGACGAAAAATTTCTGTTAAACGTACCGTGGGAATAACTGCTGAACGAATGAGATCAGCGAGAACCAAGCCAGAACCGACTGAAGGTAATTGATCCACATCACCGACAAAAATCACTGCGGCGTCAACAGAAATAGCTTTTAAAAGATTATGAAAAAGTAAAATATCCATCATAGAAGATTCATCAACAATGATAACATCAAAAGGCAAAGGTTGTTTGTCATCATAAACGAAAGCATAGTTGCTCGGATTAAATTGCAATAAACGATGAATAGTTTTCGCTTGCAAATGTGTTGTTTCAGAAAGCCTTTTCGCCGCTCTTCCCGTTGGAGCACAAAGTGCTACTTTCAGTGTTTTTGCGCGAATAATTTTAATCACGCTATTCACGATAGTAGTTTTTCCTACCCCTGGACCTCCCGTAATAATTGATATTTTATTCTTTAAAACAGTTGCTACTGCATGATGTTGTGAGTCTGACAAATGTAAACCTGTTTTTGTTTCTACCCAAGGAATGGCTTTTTCTACATCAATGTTACCCCAAGGTATTTCTCCTTTTGCCAGAACGCTCAATTTATCAACAACACCTAATTCAGCACGATAAAATGGTACTGTAAATAAGCACTCTTTATCCCCTTCCGAGGTATTCACTACTTCAGGAATCAATCGCTGCGCCGCAATTTCTAAACCAATTGCTTGTTCAATTAAGAGCTCCGGAACGTCCAATAATTCCACACTAGCTTTGATTAAAGCTTCGCGTTCAGCGGCACAATGTCCATGTTCACATAATTCCATGAGTGCATGTCCCACACCCGCTCTGGCTCTCTGGACAGAATCTCTGGGAATACCCAATTTTAAAGCAAGTTCATCTGCTGTTTTAAAACCAATGCCACGAATATCTTGTGCTAAACAATAAGGGTTTTCGCGTACCCGCTCAATTGCTGCATCACCATAAGCTTTATAAATGCGTACAGCTCGCGTCGTGCTGACACCATACGAATGCAAAAAAACCATAATTTGCCGGACAGCTTTTTGCTCTTTCCATGCCAAAACAATTTGCTCTTGACGCTTTTCGCCTATTCCCTCGACTGAAAGTAATTGATGCGGTTGATCTTCGATTACATCAAATACTTTATCTCCAAATGCAAGGATAAGTCGTTTAGCAAAATGTGGACCAATACCTTTAATCATCCCAGAAGCTAAATAACGCGTCATGCCTTCAAGTTCTATAGGTGGTATCGCCGATAAACGTTCGGCTTTAAACTGCAATCCATGTTTTTTATGATAACTCCAAGTGCCAAAACACTCCACGGTTTCTCCGGCACTTACAGAAACAGAAGCCCCAACAACTGTAATTAAATCACGATGTTTTTTCGCTTTGACACGCAATACACAGAAACCGGATTCTTCGCTGTAAAAAGTAACTCGCTCGACAATGCCTTGCAAAAACTCTTCTTTCTGCTGTGAGTTTTGATTCATATAATAAAACTGACTTTTTTAATTTTAAAGAGTATACCATGGATGAGAATTCACCTGAACATAACAAGAAGGAGGCAACGTTTCTTCTTCCGTCAGTAATTTCCACTGAATCATTCCACAATCCGCAGTGGACCAATGTTGCGCATCTATTTGCTCATACCGTGTAACAATACTCGGATTTGGAAAATGGTAACGATTTAAATAACCTGTTGCAAATAAAACATATTTTGGCTTGGTCATTGAAAGCCATTTGAGTGACGAAGATGTCTTGCTTCCATGATGAGCTGCTACTAAAAGATCTGTCTTTAACGCATTACCATATTCATAGGCTAATACTTTTTCAGATCTAGCCTCTAAATCTCCTGGCAATAATATGCTGTGATGCTCATTGGATATTTTTAAAACACAAGAAGTATCATTCGTATTATTAAATTTATCTAAGCCGCGTGTTAGAAATTTAAATGTAACACCGTCCCATTTCCAAGAAATATTTGGTTTACACAGTTTTCCTCTTTTTAAAACACGCGGATCGTTTAACCAAACTTTATTTACCACGATATTTTTTAAAATTGAATGCAATCCTCCACTATGATCTAAGTCTTTATGACTAATCACTAATGCATCAATACGCTGAATGTGTTGATTGCGCAAATAAGGCAATACGACCGCTTTACCTGTATCAAAATTTTCATTCATTTTTGGGCCTGTATCAAAAATTAATATATGATTTTTTGTTTGAATAACACTTGCTAAACCTTGGCCAACATCCAGTAAAGTAAAATTAGCTTCTCCATATGAAATAATGTTTTTAAGCGGAAAAAACAACGGTAGCCAAAATAATAATCCTAACCAGCGCCCTGGCCACCCTTTGGGTGCAAGTAATAAAAGAACACCTAAAACGCCTAAACATAACATCCAAATTTTATTCAGACACCAGACAAAAATAAAGGGATAATGCTGACTTATCCATTGCAAATATAAAAAGAGTTCTTCAAGAAACCAATGGCTTATTTTCATTAGCCAAATAGCCCATGGAAAGTAGATAAATGCTAAGAAAATGGCACTGAGAGCTAATGGTAATACTAGAAATCCAGTTACAGGAATCGCAACAAGATTAGCCCATAAGCTACTGACCGAAACTTGTGAAAACCAAAAAAGACTAAATGGAACTAAGCCTAAAAAAATTTGTATTTGCAGCTTTAATGAGGATTTAAAAGAACTTTTTTTTATTGGTTTATCTATCAAGGCATATAAAATAATCGCAACAGCGCTATACGTTAACCAAAAGCTTAGATTTAATGGCGCAAAAGGATCTAACAAAACAATGATAAATATTGACCAGCAAAAACTCGACCACAAATGTGTTTGTCGTTGCAATAAAAGTCCCCCCATAAAAATAGTAAGCATAATTAAAGAGCGTTGAGTAGGAATAGAATTGCCGGCTAATAATGAATAAAAAATTCCGGCCAAAATTGCGCCTATTGCTGCAGCACGTTGTGCCGGAAAACGCTCGCAAAATAGTGGAATGCGTCGCCAAAAAAAATTAACAAGCATATAAGCCATACCCGCTATTAGATTAATATGAAAACCAGAAATTGAAATTAAATGAATCGTTCCTGTATTGGTAAATACTTGCCATTGTTCCGGAGTAATATCACTGGTTAAACCAACTGTAAAAGCAAGCAAAACACCCAATAAAGGCCATTCGCTCGAAAATGACTCCCACTTCTCGCCTATGTTTTGCCGTACTTGATTAATCCAGTTATTGATCGGGTTATTTTGTGATGACGACGCTAATAAAATATTTCTTGCACCATTAACAACATAACCTTTTGCTCGAATATTTTGTTCAAAAAGCCAGGCATCATAATCAAAACCTCCCAAATTTCTGTATCCATGTGGTTTTTTTAATTTTACGGTTAAACACCACTCTTGTCCGGGCTTTAATAAAAAATGTTTTTTGTGCTGATACCAAAACAAACTGATTTTACCTTTCCAGTTTGGCTTTTCCACATAAAATTGAAACTTCTGATACTCTTCATTATAAGCAGGAACTCCCTCAATTCTGCCGTTAATTACAATATTTTTTCCTTCTAGTTGAGAAGGAAAAAAACTTTTTTCCTGAAGATAAAAATTAAACTCTCCCCAGCTATATCCAGCTAATAACAAAAAAATTATCCAAGCAATGGAATATACATTTCGTATTAAAAATATTTCTAAAACAACTAAAGTAAAACAGAGAACTACTTTTGTGGAAAATAATCCTGAAAGAGATAATAATAAACCAATAAAAAAGAAGAGTGTATGCAAGTGTTGGACATCCTAATAAAAAAAGGGCGAATATTATTCGCCCCTACAAGCTTATTGAATTATTGCTGTTGTTGCATTTGTTCTCTAAACTGTTTCATGTCTTCACGTTGTTTAGGTGTTAAAATCTCAAAAACACTGTGACGCACTTGTAAACGTAATTTAATCGCTTCAGCAACCAGTTTACCTTGAGCATCTGCTAATGTAGCAATTTTAGCTGCATCATATTTAGGACCACATAATTGCATTAAAGCCTTGCTATTCATTTCAGCTTCTTTCATGCCTTTATCAAATTTAGGATCTGCATCCATCATAACAGCACGAATTTTTTCTTTTTGTTCTTTAGTTAAATCTAATTTTTGAACTAATTGCTTTAATGTTTCAACTTGTGGACCAGCAACTACTGTTACTTCAGTACCATTAGGAACATTATCAACTACAACGGTTTCTGCAGATGCATTCATCATACCTGCAACCATTAAACCAGCACCTGCTATTAATGCATAAACTGTTTTTTTCATTACTATATACCTCGATTATATAAACTATTTTTTCTATGCTTCCAATTTGAAAGCCCAGAGATTGTAATCTCAAAATTGCAGAAAAGGAATACTGCAATTTATTTTTTTGCTTATTTTGTTTTAGTGATAATTACCAACTTTATTCTTTGACTGACAGTCAAAATACTATATATTTTGTGACGTACTTCCATTCTGAGTTTAATAATATTTGCAACAACCCTTCCTTGTTTATCTGCTAATACAGATATTTTCTGCGCATCATAATTTTTTTCACTCATTGCTTCGAGCGCGCGCTCATTGATTTTATATTGCTCAATATTTGGAAGAAATGCAGGTTCAATATGACGCATAAACGCACTCACTTCTTTTTTTTGTGTGTCCGTTAAATTAAGTTGATTAAGCGTATCAATTAAATGTTGCTCAGCATTCGGCATTAATACCAGACCTTTAACCTCTTGAGTGCTTGCACAACTCGATTCAGATAAAAATAATCCTAACCCCATGAATAATAGGCAACTCAATTTTTTTATCATATTTTCCTCTATACTGTTCTACCAACCAAATAATTTACTAAATGCCTTAAACCTTCAGCAGTGTCTGATAATAAACCCAAAGCATCTATAGCTTCTCGATAAAGTCCCTGCCACAAACATAGCAACTCCTCTCGCGAATAGAAAAAAGCGTAAGTTTTTTTGCCTTGTCGCTCATCTGACCCACAGCTCTTTCCTAAGTCATTTGTATTACCATACACATCCAAATAGTCATCTTGCATTTGAAAAGCGAGTCCCAAATGTTGCGCAAATGAACGTAATGCTTGTTTTTTATCTAACTCCATTTTCGGTTGTGTTAAAATGACTAATTCAACACTCGTTTCTAAAAAAATTCCTGTTTTTAATTGATGGATTTTTTTTAATAAATCTTGTGAGCACGTTTGATGCAAATATTCTAAGTCCATCGCTTGTCCGCTGACCATTCCTTGCGCACCACAAGACATACTTAATAACAAAGCTAAGTCATTTTTTTGCGCAGGAGCAACCCATTGAGAATCAATGAGAAAAATTTGCTGAAATGCCAATGCTTGCAGAGCATCTCCCGCTAAAATAGCTGTTGCATCATCAAAAGCCTTATGGCAAGTTGGTTTTCCTCGCCGCAAATCATCATTATCCATAGCAGGCAAATCGTCATGCACCAGTGAGTAGGCATGCATACATTCCACAGCGCATGCAATATTGTCTAATGCTTCAAAAGGAATATTAAGTGCTTTGCCCGTTAAATAAATCAACAAAGGACGTAAACGCTTTCCTTGTCCTAAAACAGCATACTTCATTGCTGCTTTCAATCTCTCTGAAGGAACTTCGAGTTTTTGGAATAAACTATTGAGCTGTGACTCAACTCTTGTTGTTAAAGCTTTTCTTGTTGCATTAAAATCACTATTCATAATGCTCATTATCCTCACGAGAAAGTTCAAACGGTTCTAAGGACTCTTCTTCTGAACCTATTTTGGATAAAATAATAACTTTTTGCTCTGCTTTTGTGAGCGCCTTTTGACATTGAGCTGCTAATTTTACTCCCTTTTCATAAATAGCCAAAGCTTCTTCTAGGGGTAAATCGCCTGTTTCTAATTGCTTAACAATAGTCTCCAATGTTTGCATCGACTTTTCAAAATTGACGCTCTCACTCATTTTTTTATTCCTACTTAAAAACTGAATTGCTAAGAGTATAAAGAAATCAAAGCAAAATACAATATAAGATCATGGCACTTGCAAAATCATAAAAATTCAAGTAGATTCTGTGGCCTAAAAATTTTGTGTTTTCTTTATCTTTTGAGGTTTTTTATGAGTTTTTTAATCAAAGATGCTTTGGCTGACGCCGCAAGTACAGCAACAACTTCTGCGTCGTCGACAGATAGTACATTTTCAATTGTTATGATGGTCGCAATGATCGTTATTTTTTATTTATTATTATGGCGTCCTCAAAGCAAACGAGCAAAAGAGCATAGAAACTTAGTGAGCAACTTACAAAAAGGTGATGAAATTGTTACCAGTGGTGGTCTTTTAGGAAAAATAGCACAAATAGAAGAAAAAGTTTTAATTATTACCATTGCAGAAGGTGTTAATGTAAAAGTGCAACGTTCAGCTGTTTCATCTGTTTTACCTAAAGGGACTGTAAAGTCAGCTTAAACGGAAAAATTCATGCAAAATCGCTATTCGCTTTGGAATTACATTCTTTTGGTTATGATATTAGTCATTGGTGTTATTTATGCCATCCCTAATTTATACCCAGAAAAACCAGTTATTCAAATTTCAACCATTAATTCAACTGTGCACATTAATGCAGAAACGAAACAACACATTATCGATGCGCTTAATGAAGCGAACCTTCCTTTTCAATCCATAGAAAAAGAAAGTGCCGAATTAATTGTTTATTTTGCCAATACTGATTATCAACTTAAAGCCCAAGACGTTATCAAAGCAGCGTTAGGTAATTTCTATACAGTTGCATTAAATCTTGCTTCATCAACACCTAAATGGTTAGTTGCTATTGGAGCAACACCTATGAAGCAAGGTCTAGATTTGCGCGGCGGGATTCATTTTCTATTACAAGTTGATATAGATAGCGTAATGCATCGACATTTAGAAAGCATGTTAAAAAACATGGCACAATCTTTGCGTGAATCTGAAATTCGATATACAAGTCTAGTTGTAGATAAAAATGTCATGGTATTGCGCTTTCGCAATGCGACAACTTTAGATAATGCCTATCACCTCTTACAACATAATTATCCAGATTGGCATTTTTCCCAAAAAAATACAGCAGAACATCATTTCTTACGTGCGAGCCTTTCTTCTACAGAAAAAACTAATGTTCGTCGTAACACGTTAGAACAGACCATGACAATTTTACGCAATCGTGTTAATGAGTTAGGTGTTGGTGAAGCCGTTGTTCAACAACAAGGTTCGTCCCGTGTTTCTGTTGACCTCCCCGGTATGCAAGATGCTGCTCGTGCTAAACAAATCTTAGGGGGCACAGCCACTTTAGAATTTCGTTTAGTTGACTCTCAACATGACCCTGTTCAGGCAGAAAAAACTGGGGCTCCTTTGGGCTCTAAACTATACCACATTGATGCCGAACCGATCTTATTAAAGCGTCAAGTTGTTTTAAATGGCGAATCCATTACCAGTGCTGTTTCAAGTTTTGACCAACAAAGCGGTTCCCCTTCCGTTGATATTCAATTAGGCGGTGGGGGCGAGAGTCTTTTTACCCGCATCACACGTGCTAATATTGGACAACGTATGGGAATTGTTATTATTGAGCCCAAAACAGAATCAAAACTAGTCAACGGCAAAGTAATCGTTACTACACATAAGGAAGAGCGAGTTATTAGTGCTCCGGTTATCCAAAGTGCATTACCCAGTAATTTTCAAATTACTGGATTACACGACCAAAATGAATCACGTAACTTAGCTTTATTACTTCGCGCAGGCGCCTTGCCTACCACTATTTATCCTGTAGAAGAAAAGATTGTTGGCCCAACACTTGGAAAAGAAAATATTCAGCATGGTCTGGTTTCTCTTGAAGTGGGTATGACCATTATTCTCATTATAATGATCTTCTATTATAGAGCCTTTGGCATTATTGCCGATATTGCTTTATTTTTTAATTTGATTCTTTTAGTAGCTTGTTTATCACTAATAGGGTCAATATTAACTTTACCTGGAATAGCAGGAATTGTGCTTACCATTGGTATGGCTGTTGATGCGAACGTATTAATTTATGAGCGAATTCGAGAAGAATTACGTAATGGTGTAAACCCACAAGCAGCCATTTTTGCAGGTTATGCACGTGCATTTGCTACGATTCTTGATGCGAATATAACAACCTTTATTGTTGCTATTATCTTATTTACCATTGGCACAGGCCCTATCAAAGGTTTTGCTATTACTTTATCCATTGGCTTATTAACTTCAATGTTAACAGCGATTTATCTCACCCGTGGAATTGTTAATCTCGTTTATGGCCGAAGATCGGTCAAAAAACTATCTATTGGTATATAAGGAGGAGCGCTATGGAACTTTTTAATCCTAACTCAAATATTGATTTTATGGGCGCTAGGAAATGGACTGCTATTTTTTCAGCTATTGTTTGTATTATTTCAATCGGATCTCTTTGTTTCAATGGACTTAAGTGGGGATTAGATTTTACAGGAGGTACCCAAATTGAAATTGCCTACCCTAAAACTGCCGATTTAAATAAAATTCGAGAGTCTTTAAGTCATACTGGTTTTCCTGAAGCTCAGGTTGTCAGTTATGGTTCATCTAAAAATGTACTTATTAGTATTGCTCCTCGTGCTCATTTAGAACAAAGTCGTATGGTTGATCAAGTAATGGGAGCTCTTCCAGAAGCACAAAAATTGCAAGTAGATCAAATCGGTCCTCAAGTAGGTCAAGAGTTAGCCTTAAAAGGGGCATTAGCTGTTGTCATTGCTATGTTGGCTACCATGGCCTATATTTGCTTTCGATTTGAATATCGACTCGCCGTAAGTGCTGCAGTTGCTCTTATACATGACCCTATGCTGATTTTAGGTGTTTTCTCATTTTTTCATATCGAGTTTGATTTGAAGGCATTAGCGGCTTTATTGGCTGTCATAGGATACTCGTTGAATGACACCATTGTTGTTTTTGACCGTGTACGTGAAAATTTCAGAAAAATTCGTCGCGCTTCACCGCTTGAAATTATGAATCTATCCATAAATCAAACACTGTCTCGTACCATTATGACATCAGCCTTAACGCTTATAGTCGTTCTGTCACTCTTCTTATATGGTGGAGAAACTATTCATACCTTTTCACTCGCATTAATCATTGGTATTGTAATAGGAACCTATTCGTCCATTTACGTCGCAGGCGCACTGGCCATTAGTTTAGGTCTAAATCGCGCTGACTTAATTGTTGCCCCCAAAAAAGAAATTGATGACAGACCGTAAAATATGATACGTTTTTTTTATATTATATTAAGTTATTTAGCTATTCCCTTTTTAGTTTTAAGGTTATGGATAAAATCCATTCATAATCCTGCTTATAGTGACCGTATTAAAGAACGTTTAGCTTGTTTTGTACGACCGCAACAGCCCACAGATATTTGGCTTCACGCTGTATCTCTCGGGGAAGTCATTGCCGCAGCTCCACTTATCACAAAGCTTTTAGACGAATATCCTAATAAAAACATTGTTCTTACAACCACAACCCCTACAGGATCGCAAAAAGCACAAGCACTTTTTGCACAAGCTATTAAAGCAAATCGTATTTTTCATATTTACTCCCCTTTTGACACTCCTTGCTGCACTCAGCGTTTTCTCACGTTAACTCAGCCTAAACTAGCCATTATTATGGAAACAGAAATTTGGCCTAATTGGTTTGCTACTTGCAAAGCAAAAAACATTCCTCTGTTCATCGCAAATGCAAGATTATCCGAACGTTCCCAAAAGGGATACAAACGCATAGAAAGATTAACAGCTCAGACAATTAATTGTGTTGAACAGATTTTAGCCCAAACTAAAGAAGATGCGCAACGTTTTGTTGAACTGGGCTTACAAGCAGAAAAGGTCTCTGTTTTAGGAAATATTAAATTTGATTTAACAGTTCCAAGTGACATTCACGAAAATGCTAAAAATTTCCGTTCAAAATTTGCTGAAAAAAACCAATGCATCTGGATTGCAGGAAGCACACATCAAGGCGAAGAAGAGATCGTATTAGAAGCCTTTAAATTGATTAAAGAAACCAACGCCACTGCCAAATTAATTCTTGTTCCCCGTCATCCTGAACGTTTTGATAAAGTTGCTGAATTGTCTCAAAAAATGGGATTTAACACCGTATTACGTACAGCATTGGAATCTCAAACCTCAGATACACTCGCAAAAATGGATGTACTCTTGGGTAATACTATTGGCGAAATGTTACTTTTCTTAGCAGCTTCTGATGTTGCGTTCGTTGGTGGAAGTCTAATTACTCAAGGAGGACATAATATCCTAGAGCCAGCCGCACTTTACGTTCCCGTGATCGTTGGCCCACACATGTTTAATTTCCAAAAGATATATGATGAATTCACTCAAGCTGAAAGCATTATTACCGTAACTGATGCTGCGTCTTTAACTCAATCAGTCTCATCCCTCTTCGCAGATCCTAGTTTACGTGAAGAATATGCCTCTCTTGGCTTTAAAATTATTCAACAAAACCAAGGTGCTTTAGAGAAACATTTGAAAGTTTTTCGAAGCTATCTTTCTTAGGGCGGAATATTATTACACCCTAAGAAAGGTTGTTTGGCTCTAAACCTTCTGCAATTGCGCATATGCCACAACAAGCCATTTTAAGCCATGCTGTTTAAATTTGACTTGCACTCGTTGATGAGCACCTGTTCCCTCCCAATCGGCAATGGTTCCCTCGCCGAATTTTGGGTGTGTCACAATTTCACCGACTCTAAAGCCAGATTCACTTTCATTTTTAGGAATAGTTTTAGAAGCCTGAACAAACGAAGAAGAAGGCAGCGAAGGTGGTAATGAAAAATTATTTCTTCCCCAATTTGACGTGTTAGATGTACGTCCGGATGATTGAAACGAGGACTTTGCTTTAAACAAGGATGATTGAGTTCTAACCTCTTCAAAAACATCTTCGGGTAATTCTTTCAGAAAACGTGATGGTCGATGATATTCCTCTCGGCCGTATTGGCGTCTTACTTCAGCATAAGACAAGATTAATTGTTGCATGGCACGCGTCATTCCAACATAAAATAAACGACGCTCTTCTTCCAGTTTTCCTGGTTCTTCTATGGACATGCGACTGGGGAACACGCCTTCTTCCATTCCTACAATACAAACTAAAGGAAACTCTAAACCTTTCGCGGCATGCAATGTCATTAACTGTATTTTATTATCGCTTGGTTCTGACTCTGTCTCACCCGAATCTAAAGAAACATGCGCTAAAAATTCAGATAAAATGCTGACATCGTCTTCGGCATATTCATCCATTTTAAACTGTCTTGCTGCATTAATAAGCTCTTGCATATTTTCTAATCTAGCCTCAGCTTTATCACGCTCTTTAGAGTTTGCATAGTGATTCCACAAACCACTTTTTTGAATAACATGTTGAGTTTGATCTTGTAGCTCAAAATGTTCTGTTTCATTTGCTAATTGATTAATCAAGATTAAAAACTCGTTTAATGCCTGATGTGCACGAGCAGAAAATTTTTTCTGTTGAAGTAGACTTTCGGCAGCATCCCATAAAGATAATTGGTTGGTTTTAGCAAACTCTCTTAATTCTTCTAAAGTTTTTTCACCTAAACCACGCGCAGGCAAATTTACCACACGTTCAAAAGCAGCATCATCCGAACGATTAGCAATTAAACGCAGATAGGCTAATGCGTCTTTAATTTCAGCTCGCTCGAAAAAGCGCAAACCGCCATAAACACGATAAGGCAAAGCCGCCTGCATAAGAGCTTCTTCAATCACACGAGATTGAGCATTGGAGCGATATAAAATAGCCACTTCTTTATGGCTGTGCCCTTCTAAAACCCATAAACGAACACGCTCAACAACATAACGTGCTTCATCAATTTCATTAAACGCTGCATATAGCGCAATGGGCTTTCCATCACCAGAATCTGTCCAAAGTTTTTTTCCAAGACGAGAAGCATTATTATCAATAACCGCATTAGCTGCTTTTAAAATATTTCCCGTTGATCGGTAGTTTTGCTCTAAACGAATTGTTTGAGTCTTCTGAAAATCTTCTTGAAACCGATGAATATTTTCAATTTTGGCGCCTCTCCATCCATAAATAGATTGATCATCATCTCCGACTACAGTGACATGACAGTTACCTCCTGCCAACAAACGAATCCACGCATATTGAATAACATTAGTATCTTGAAACTCATCCACTAAAATTTGGCGAAAGCGATTTTGATAATGCCTTAAAATATCAGGGCAATTTAAATATAATTCGTGAGCTCTTAATAAAATTTCTGCAAAATCAATGAGGCCAGCTGTCTGACACGCTTGTTCATAGGCTAAATAAATTTCGCGCATCGTTTTCGTATAATAATCTTGATTCCCATTCAAGTGTTGAGGCCTGGAACCTTGATCTTTTTGATTATTAATAAATGATTGTACTTGTTTTGGGGGCCATTTATCTTCACTTAGATTCATATTTTTCAACACGCGCTTTATCATGCGTTGTTGATCATCTGAATCCAGAATTTGAAAGCCTTCTGGTAGATGCGCTTCTTTCCAATGAGTACGCAACAATCGATGCGCTAATCCATGAAATGTCCCGACCCACATACCTTGTGCGGAATAACCTATTAACTCAGAAAGACGATGCCGCATTTCACCGGCAGCTTTATTGGTAAAGGTTACTGCCAAAATATTGTGTGGTGATAGTTGCTCTTCTTGAATCAACCATGCAATACGATGAACTAAGACACGTGTTTTACCACTTCCTGCCCCAGCTAATACTAAAAAATGTCCTGGAGGCGCTGCAACAACATCACGTTGACGATCATTCAACGCACTCAATAACTCATTAGAAATACTCATATTTATTAAAATTTAAAAAAGATAAAATAAACTGCTATTTTATCTTTTTTAAGGAATAAAAAGCAATTTTACGCTATGTTCTTTATTACCTCACTATACAAAACGCTTATATTCCCTAGCTTGTTGCTGGAGTGTTTCTCCCATAAGAGACCTTGGCAGAAATACGAGTTGATAATACTCTGGGGAGTATTAAAAGAATTGTGTCTAATAGAAGCGAGGTAGTTGCAAACTACCTTTAATTTGAGAAGATCTTCTCTTCTAAATAACAAACAAATAAAAAGAGAAGATCTA
>JAJZTL010000147.1 GCA_021848965.1 Pseudomonadota bacterium | reverse complement strand
AGGGCTTATGTTAATAAAAGTCGCTGACTAAAGCGTTCGACTAAATCAGGAATAGGTGTTCGGGCAAAACAGGAATCACTGTTCGACTTATGCAGGAATTACCGTTCGAGTTGGACAGGAATACACAATATAGAGCGTATCGTCTTTATCAGTTTACTTTATTTAATATTTATACAGAGAGGACAAAATGAAAAAATTTTTTAATAATATATCTCAAAAACGCAAGTCGGTTTCAAAAGAAAAAGATTATGACAGTGAAAACATAATTAATGCCTTAAAAAAAGCATGGAATATTCTCAAACCAAAAGACTTAAAATCTACTTTATTTTTTTGTTGTATTATCATTTTTGGGGCTGTAGCGCTTATTTTTGAATGCTATTTTTATAAATTCAATTTTTCACCAGAGGCATCTACCGATTATTTGCTAGTAAAATCAATAGCATTCTCCTTTGGGTTGCTTATTTTTGCGTTTTGGATTGGTTCACTAATGTTTAAAGTGGCCTTACTCTATCGTTCCAATATTTTAAAAAAAGAATTTCATGAAAGCTCTCAGGAAGAAAAAAAAATATGGAAAATCAGCGCTAAAATATTTGTTGCGTTTTCAATTGCTTTTCTTTTTGAGGCGGTTGCTTTAATTTACCTCCATAGCCAGACTCAAATCTGGATTATTTTTTTAGGTCTTATGCCCGCAGTTTTTCTAATAGAAAGCTATGTTTTATCTAAACTAATAAAAAAAAGCAAAGTTTTCTCAACTGGTTGGGTAGCTTTATTCTTCGCACTAATTTTGCTATATATTCCTAGCCTAACAGTTTGTTCTGTAGCTATATTCTCTAGTAAAAGTTTTCACTCTTCATTATGGATAATATCAGTTGTTCAATTTACTATAGTTACAGCCTCTTTAGTTATGGCCTCAGATAAAAAAATCTCATGGCGCTCTTCATTAGTTAGCGCAGCGATTGTTTTAGTTGTGTTTTTAGGTTTTGGAATTGCTAAGGGTATTGTTCAAAAATTAATGTTAAAGTCTGATATTCTAAAAGAAAAAACTGACATCAGTTTAACAGAAAATATCTGTTCTGGACTTAAGCAAGCGTTTGAGTGTCAAAATGCTATACCTCCTGGTGTTTGCTTTTTTCATAATGTAAGCGCTC
Organism: Pseudomonadota bacterium; assembly: GCA_021848965.1. Taxonomy (GTDB): domain Bacteria; phylum Pseudomonadota; class Gammaproteobacteria; order Legionellales; family Legionellaceae; genus CABHON01. The sequence continues at coordinate 2,057 of JAJZTL010000147.1, read as the reverse complement.
CTGTTGTTATAGGAGAAAAACATCTTGTCTATATACCTATAAAGCAATACATAAGAGAGACACATTGCAAGACAAATAAAAAGATGAAAAAGTTTTATAGATTAGAAGTATCACATAATGACATATTATTTTATGGTGAATTTACTGACTAACCAATAGATAGCTCAATTTACTCCGTCATTGCTAGGGGAAGGTAGTATTGTGTAGCGATAGCGAAACAGTACCGACGACAACGCGGCAATTGATCCAGGCGTCAATGTTTCTTTGAAAATCGATGCTGGATTGCTTCGTCAGTTCTCTAATTGTTTCGCTACGCTTCACAATCAGAGAACTTCCTCGCAATGACGGGGTAAAAAGCAAAATTATACAAACATTACAGAATGTTAAAATATAAGTCATCCCAATCTGGGTTAGCATCTTCAATGAGTTTAAGCTTATTTTTCCTTGATCCTGCTTTAATTTGTTTTTCTCTTGCAATTGCTTCTGGCATGCTTTCGTAAAACTCATACAGGACAAGTTTGTTACTACAATATCTTGCCGTAAAACATTCTGGGTTAATTTTATTTTTATGTTCGTAGATTCTTCTGCCTAGATCTGAGGTAACACCTGTGTAGAGGGTTCCATTTCTTTTGTTGGTAACGATGTAAACGGCTGGATTTTTCATGTTGGTTGGCTCTTTTCTGGATTGCCGCGTCGCTGCGCTTCTCGCAATGACGGGAGGATAAAATAGCTCCTTTACGGCAATGACGGAGGGAGTTGATGCTTATTTGTTGTGGGTTACTGCCCCGCTAGTGCCCCATGTGAAATATTTCTTAATGACTGGCTTTCTATAAGCCTTGATAATACTGGTGGGCCCACTAGGACTTGAACCTAGGACCAACGGATTATGAGTCCGCTGCTCTAACCAACTGAGCTATAGGCCCCCGTAAGCATTATATTCTACTCATTATTTTTGACAATGTCCATCAAAAAATGCTGTGAGCATGCATTGAGAACCATCAGGCAAAACACACGGTGTTGTTTTCTCTAATGCAGGTTCTACTGCAATGGTTCTCCCTCCTTGAATCGCACAATAAATTTGTGCTTGGCTTGTATATCCAGTTACTTTTACACCGCCAACAGGACAATTTCCGCGGAATAAAGCCCATTCTTCACATTGGCGGTTATCGAGGAAAACACAAATACCATATTCTCCTCCATCCCCTCTTTGTTGAATAACTAACTTTCCACCTTTTTCTATGCAATAAGTAGAAGCAGGATTGGCTAATGCTAATGCCTCGATAGAATTAAACAATAGAAAAAAAACGATAACCCCTCTTAAAAGAGATTTACACCGTGGCAGGCAAATCATTATTCGCTTTTTTGCTCTGCTTTTTCTTTTATACTTTCTTCTTTTTTTTCTGAGTCTTTTGGTTGTTCTTCAACGACAATCACTTCTTCTGTCTCTGTTTGAGTGACAACTGGCTCAGTTGGAGTTACAGCAGGCTCGGGGCTAGCCGCGTCAGTAGCATTTGGATCTGTTTTTACATCTGCTTCTTTCTCAGTGGCCTTTTCTGCTGGAGCTACAGGTGCTGACTTTGCAGCTTCTTTGGCTTCTTCTTTACGCTTATCTTTGTATTCACCAACAATTTCAGAAACGCTCTTTTGCACATCTTTGAAAAGCTTACCCGCCATTCCTACAATTTCATTAAAATCTGGATATTTTTTTTGTGAACCCATGATCTAAAGACTCCTCATTATTTGATAATTATTCTTTGAAAGTATAGGAAAAAAGCAAAACTTCAGCAAGATACTAGGTAAAATAAAAAACCCATAAAAAAAAAATCTAAATTTAATATTTAATTAATAATCAAAAAGTAAAATCTAAGGGTAAATATAACTTTAAAGATCAAAAATATGCAAAGTCTTCATTCTGCTGATGAGAAATATACAATTGAGTTACCTCATGAGTTATAGTTGAATCTGGTGTATGACAAGATAAGTTAGGTGGCGTATCCTATAGTTTGTTTCGAATAAATAACATAGGAGTACGCCATATGAAAGATGGTAAATTAAAA
>JAJZTL010000146.1 GCA_021848965.1 Pseudomonadota bacterium | reverse complement strand
TGGGGTTTTTGCTGCTGAGTCCGGTTCATCTTCATCGTCATCGAATGGGTTTAATTTAGCTGTGGTTGATGATGAGGCAGGGGCTATAGCAGTGTCTATTGGTGCGACTTCGTCTGAGAATGGGGCTGCAGCTTTTAATTTGTCTCTGGCAATGACTGCAAACGCGACTGCGTTAGTGGCTGAGTAGAGAGAATTGGCTGCTGCTGTGGCTGAGGATATGGCATCTTCTTCTATGTTTTTTGTTTTTAAGTAATTTTTGGAATCGCTCGAGATTTTAGCAACTGCTGTTTTAGCTTCTTCTGCCGCTGCCGCTGCGGTTATAGCCCTATCTCTGGCTTTCATTGCGTCTTCGACAGCGTTATCGGCTGTGCCTATATCTTTAGTAATCTCTGCTAGGTTTAATTTAGCAACTGCTTCGTTGTTTTCATCTCTTGCCGTAAGTCTGGCTTTAGAAGCTTTTTTGGCTGCGTTTTTGGCTGCTTCTATTGATAAGTCTTCGGCGGAGTCTGTAAATGCGGCTCTGGCTGCGGCAGGCTCACCTAATGCATCTGCACCTGTGACTCCAGCTAACTGCTTTTCGGTTGCTAAGAATGGATCTTCTTCTGATTCTATTGTTAATTCATCGTAATGTTTGACTGGGACTGTTCCCGCTGCAGAGTTTCTTGCAGCTTCATCACTTGCGGTTTTTGGTTTGGAATAAAATTCCTGTAACGATTGTTTTGTACTTGCAACTTCAGCAATTGGAACAGTTGCTTGAGAAAGCTTATTTTTATTTAAAATCTCTCTCTGGCTAAGAGGTATCTGTTTACGGCCGCCGGTAACGTTAATATCTTTTGGGGCAGGGGCAAGATCTCCTTCTGTGACTGATGTGATTGTTTTATCAGCTGCATTTTTATCGTCTACTGCGACTTCAGTAACATTAGGCTCATGTAATTGCGCAACCTCTCTTACTGCAGTGAACATTTGGCTAAATTGCAATTGTTGTTCCTGTGTAGAGGCACCACCCATGAAAAGACTAGCGTTTGATCTTAAAGCACTTATGAGGGTTTGTAGGTCTTCGGATGTCTTTTGAGCTTGGGCTTTTGCTTCTCTGGCCTCGGCTTCTGCGGCTGATAGTCTGTCTCTGAGTTCATTTAGTTCTTCTTCAGAAATCCCTGTTAAAGCGGTTGAATCGCCATATTCGACAGCCCCACCTGGTGCGGGAGAAGCTGCGTTCTTTCCTTTTAACCTTGCTAGCATGGCTGCGTTTTGGGTTTTTCGCCGTTCATTTTCTTGTTGTAGTAGAAGCACAATTTCAGCTTCTTGGGCATCTAACAATATTTTTTCATCTTCTAATTTCTTTTTTTCTGCTTCTTTTTCTGCTGCTTCTTTTGCTTCTTTTGCTTCTTTTTCTTCTTTTTCATTGGCACTTGTATTTAGCGTTATAATTTCACGTTCTTCTGTAACATCAACATCGTCTGATCCAAAACCGGATGATGCTTTGTTTAGTGATAAAATTGTTTCAAATTCCGTATTATCGGTTTTTATTATTGCGTCACTTCTCACAAGACCAATTTCTTTTTTTTTAAATTCTATAAATGATGCAACATCGGGTAAAAGGTAAGGGAGGTACTTATCTGCATTATTACCATATTTTTCTTTTAAATTTTGGTTATATTCCGTGAATCCTTTTTGCATGGTTTTATCAAATTCTTTTTTCTCAGTTTCTAGATTTGATAGAAATTGACTATGTATAGATTTAAATGATTCCGAGTTAAGAATTACTTTGGCTTCGTTAGGTTCCAACTTTTGAATGACTGGTGTCCCATTACGATTGAAATAGTAGACATTATCTTTATATACAGCAAAACCTTGATGTTTTTCGAACGCCTGCATACACAACTTCTCATGTTTTCCAGGATCTCGATTTAGTTCTATCAGTTTATAAGCTTTTATGTCTGTTTGTGGATAAACATATGTATCTTCATCTTTTTTGCTTAAGTTGATAATGGTTTTTTCATCTTCTTTTAACAATAATTTTTTTTCTTTTATCATTTCCCCAATGGATTTTATAAAATTTTCAACGTCTCGTAAGGGAACTTCTACTGGTTCTATACCATTTAAACCACACCTTTTACCAAAATAATAAAGTTTACTTCCAGTGAACAAATAACTGTTCTGATTCTCTCTCCATACACTTTTTTCAGTGGGTATCTCTTTCAAACCTAAAACAAGTTTACATTTTGCAGTAGGTTCATTCTGTCTTTTTCCCATCAAAGCACCTAAACCACCAGCAATGCCTAGATTTACTTTGCCCGGACTAACTTTATCTTTACTTGTCGCATCTGGGTTAATAGTTTGATCTAATTTACTTTGAAGGTCATTTGATTTAGAAAACTTAGGTAAGGTAACTTTTTTTATCGAGCAATCTGGATTTTCTTTAATTTTTTGACACAGAGCATTCAGTTCCTGCTCTTTTAAAGAGAGTTTCATATCTTGCGCAATTGAAACGGATCTTATTGTTTTACAATTACTTAATATTTCACCAAGCTTTTTAAAATGTTCAATGTTCATATCCTTTAGATCAATTCTAATTGTGTCCAATTTTTCTGCTTCTTTTGATTTCACCATTTCCTCAATTGCTTTGATTCGTTTCTGTATCTCTCCTTCAATAATCTCAGCTTTTAGTTGTGTTAAATTGTTTTCACCGAATTTATACGAGGTTTCTGGAATATCAGAAGGTAATGAAATAGTTTCTATTTTAGACTCAGGGGCTTCCATAATACTATCCATCAGTAATCTTAATTGCCCTTTTGTTGCATGAGTAACATTGACTGATGTAATTTTTTTATCGGATAGTTCCTTAACTATTAATCTTAATTCACTTTCCCCTAAGGTTATCTGACGACCGTCCTCAGTATCAGTAGGCGCGCTAGCCATCAAACTAATTTCGATTGGTTTCTCCACCTCGTGATTTTTTATCAAACTTATAATTTCATTGCATCTTTGATCGCGTGCTATAGAATCATTTTGATCTTGTTTGTTGTCTGGCATGACTATTTCCCCTAATTGAAGAGAATACAATCTTATTGATTTAAATATAGACCATTAATTCAAAGTTACAGAGTTTATTAATAATTTTTTTTAAACTCGTTGAAATGTCGTGTCCTTCCGATAAGACTGCTCAACTTTAATCATTAATCAGCGCTATATTGTTCCTATCAAATAAATACGGGGACTGTAGTGCAAAAACAAATATCACTTGAGGAAGTAAAGC
>JAJZTL010000145.1 GCA_021848965.1 Pseudomonadota bacterium | reverse complement strand
ATCAGTTGTTTTAAACGTTCAGTATTTAATATGTCCTCTTTCCGAATTAAACACAGGGTTGCTCCATTGCATAAGGTCGTGAAAAAATCAAAAATACTGCCATCGAACACATAATCAGAATAACCCAACACACAGTTTTGTTCACTCAAAGCGACATACTCTTTATTTTGAACAAAGCCACTTAACGCTTGGTGCTCAACCATAACTCCTTTGGGTTTACCTGTTGTTCCACTGGTATACATGACGTAGGCAAGGTGATGGGGTTGAACTAAATTTATGGGTGTCAAATTTTGGATGGATTCTGTCAATGCTGATGGCTCTGTATTATTGCTATCTAAACAAATCACAGAAACATCAAATTCGTTCAGTCTTTCTTGTACGCTCGCTTGAGTTAGTATCAATTTTGCTTGGGTGTCTTCTAACATATAACGTAAACGCTCTCTTGGTGCTTGCGGATCTAAAGGCACATAAGCCGCGCCCGATTTTAAGACACCCAAAATGGCGACAGGCATGAATTCAGAACGTTCCAGACATAGGGCAATACAATCATCCGCTTGGATCATTATTTGTTGACGTAAATAGTGCGCTAATTGGTTTGCTCGTTGATTTAATTCGCTATACGTCAATGCGGTATTTTCATAAATAATGGCTACCTTATTGGGAATGCGCGAGACCTGCTCTTCAAATAATTGGCATACTGTTTTAGAAGACTCTTCAATGCCTGTCTTATTCCAATCAAACACCACACGCTGCAAAGCATCTTCATCTAAATAGTTCAACTCGGCAATGATCCGCCCAGAATCTTTCGCTATTTGAGTTAAAATATGTTGATACGTTTTAATATAATTTTCTATGGTTTCTTCAGTAAATAAACTTGTCGCATAGTTAAAACTGCCTTTTAAGACTCCATCTGAAGTATTTTCTATTCCAACCGTTATATCAAATTTAGCTGTTGTGTTTTCCAATGGCGTAAATGTATTTTTTTCTTCGAATAAAGAAAGAGTATCATTAAAACTCTGTACGCTAAACATCACTTGAAAAATAGGATGTCGATCAATATTTCTTTCTAACTGAATATTTTCGACTAATTGTTCAAAAGGTAAATCTTGATGTAGCTGTGCGTCAATAACTTCTTCACCAACCTGTTGAATATATTCTTGTAAAGTTTTTTGTGTATCAATTTGACTACGCAAAACTAAACTATTCACAAAAAAACCAACGAGATTTTCTAACTGAGAATGGTGGCGATTGGCCACAGGCGTACCAATAACAATATCATCTTGATTAGCATAACTACTCAGTAATAAATTAAATCCAGACAATAAAACGCTGTATAAGCTTACATTGAGCCTTTTGGCCAAAGATCTCAATTGTGCACTAAGAGCCCCTTCTAATGTAAATAAAATATCTGCACCTTCATAACTCACTTGGGACGGTCGAGGATAGTCGGTAAGTAAATTCAGAGGCTGATAAGCTTCTAGTTTTTGCTTCCAGTAATTTAATTGGGTGTCTAATCGCTCTCCTTGCAAATAATTTCTTTGCCATACCGCAAAATCTTTATATTGAATAGATAACTCAGGAAGATTAGCTTGCACCTTGGGATAGTAATAAGCTTCTAAATCACGAAAAAAGACACCCATAGACCAACCATCAAAAGCAATATGATGAATGACTAAACTTAAATAATGGGTGTCTAAAAGTGTATATAAAGCTACACGAATGGGATAATCACTTTCTAATGCAAAAGGTGTTTTTGCGTCAGATTTAATTGTCTTTATAAGTTCATTCATTTGTATAAACGACTGTTTTTTTATACAAAGAGGCTCTGTTGCTAAATCAATAACCTCTTGATAAGACTGACCTTTTTCATCCATCTTAATTTTTGTATGTAAGATTTCATGACGAGCCATGACACATTGAATGGCCTTCTCTAAGGCATGCAAATTTATATTTGATTTTAATTGTCCTATCCAAGGAATATGATAAGTTGCTGTGTCACATTCATATTGCTGCATAAACCATAATCGCTCTTGTGCAAAAGATAATGCGATGGGTGTCTGTTGTTTGGATAATTGAGGAATTTGTATGCTTTCAGTGGTTTCACTAATTAATAGATGCGCAAGACGTTCGATAGTGCGTGCTTGAAATAATTGATGAATAGAAAGATTACTTTTCATCCAAGATGCTAAAGCACGATTTAATTGATTGACTAATTTTATTGCTAATAGAGAGTGCCCTCCCAATTGGAAAAAATCATCATGTATGCTAATTGTGTGGGTGTCTAAATCTAATATCTCAGCAAAAACCATACAAATTTTAGATTCTAACTCATTACGAGGAGCAACATATTCATTAGCAATCGAGTATTCAGGTTGAGGCAATGCATGGCGATCTAATTTTCCATTGACGGTAAAAGGCAACTCTGTTAAAAATACAAATGCCTGTGGAGTCATATATTCAGGTAAATGCGCTTGCAGGTATTGCTTTATGCTTTGTTTATCTAAAGCATCATCTGCCACATAATAAGCAACCAAATTTTGTTTTTCATCCACTAAGACCGCTGCCTGTTTGACTTCAGGATACTCTAATAAGCGTTGTTCTATTTCACTTATTTCAATACGATGTCCGCGAATTTTCACCTGAAAATCGTTACGGCCAATATATTCTATATTTTCGTCAGGAAGATGCCGGGCTAAATCACCTGTTTTATATATTTTATTATATAATTCTGTGCCTGTCTCAAAAGGATTATTGATAAAGCGTTCCGCGGTTAATTTAGTCTGGTTCAAATAGCCTCGTGCTAAACCTCTTCCTCCAATATACAGCTCGCCTATCGCCCCGACAGGTAATGGATTCAGACTCTCATTTAACACATAGATTTTTTTGTCTGCGAGAGGTTTTCCAATCGGTAGTTTATCCAGATTTTTTTCATCTAAACGGCAATAAGTAGAAAAAACAATATTTTCTGTTGGGCCATATACATGCGTTAATTGAATGCCTGGCACCGCTTCATACATAGCGCGTATTGAACTAGGATTCCCCTTTTCTCCTCCAAAATAAATATGTTGAATCCCTAAAAGGGGATTGTTGGAAGATAAAGCATAATATTGCAGTAAAGCAGTGGTAATAAACAAATGGCTAATCGCATGTTCTTGAATCAGTTGTTTTAAACGTTCAGTATTTAATATGTCCTCTTTCCGAATTAAACACAGGGTTGCTCCATTGCATAAGGTCGTGAAAAAATCAAAAATACTGCCATCGAACACATAATCAGAATAACCCA
>JAJZTL010000144.1 GCA_021848965.1 Pseudomonadota bacterium | reverse complement strand
TGCAATCCTGAAATACCGTAGAGAGGATCCCCGACAATGGGTAAATGGATATGAGCTAAGTGAACACGAATTTGATGCGTACGTCCTGTTTCTAATGCAACTTCTAAATGGGCAAAAGGAGGATGATAACCTAGGCGCGTGACATGAGTAATAGCAGGTTTGCCTTGGCTGGTGACGGCCATTTTGAGGCGTTGATGGGGATGGCGGCCAAAATTGGTTTGAATAGTCTGGTTTAAAAGCGGTGGGTGTCTTGAATTTTTTACATAGACAACGGCTTGATAGATGCGTTGAATTTGACGTTCTTGCATCGCTTTGACAAGTATATGATGGGCGCTTAATGTTTTTGCAATAACCAAAAGGCCCGTGGTATCTTTATCTAAGCGATGAATGAGTCCGGCTCTTGGTAAAGAATGTAGTTCTGGGCAATGATGCAACAGAGCATTCACTAAAGTATGTTCAAAATTACCGTGTGCAGGATGTACGACAAGTCCCGCGGGCTTGTTAATAACAATTAAACTTTTATCTTCATAAATGATATTTAATGGAATAAATTCAGCTGTCCAAGATTCTTCTTCTAGTGCTGCATCAATAATAACTGTTTCACCACCATGCACTTTATCTTTTGGACGTAAAATTTGGCCGTTAATGGTAATATATTCGCTTTTAAGCCAAAGGCTAAGGCGCGCTCTTGAATAGTCTGGAAAGACTTGAGCTAAGGCTTGATCAACACGAAAATGAGCAAATTTTTCTGGAATGATGCCTGTTAGATGAATTTTTTGGAGCATAAATGGAACATAATTTCACTTTAAAAGTAAGGAATGATATACTCCAACGCTATTTTTTTGAAGAGAAATTATGCGAAATACATCAAAGATATTTAAATGCATTAAGTTAATTTATTTTATTGCCTTTTTTAGCATTACTTTTGTGGCTAAAGCTGAGACAATGGCAACAGCACCAGTCTCAACAGAAGCCTCAACCGTGACATCACAAACAACAGCATCAACGGTTACCCAGGCATCAACAACAACGCCATGGGATTGGAAAACTTCTGGTGATGTGTATGACAAGTATAAATGGGGATTCATGGGATATATTGGCTTGATGACTGGCGCTGAAATGTATCGCGATGCTATTTTTGATTATGGTGGTCTAGGCCCAGGAACTCTCTATACATTCGAAGTCGATAGGCAATTACCTAAAGATAATTTATTTCGTAAAGTCATGACCACTGCACTTTTTGCTTCTACAGTTGAATTAGCTTCAAATATAACGTATGAAACCGATCCGACAGGACCGTTAGTGGAATATAACCCATATTTTATTGTTCGTTGGCGTGATTTTCCTTGGAATCGTACTATTCTGACTACATTTGGTTTTGCAGAAGGGGTTTCATGGGCCTCTCATAATCCTCAACAAGAAATTGATTCGGAAAATTCTCCAGGTGATGCAAGTAAATTTTTAAATTATTTAATGGCTGAATTGACATTTTCTTTGCCGGATCATCCTGAGTGGCAGGTCATGTACCGTTTGCATCATCGTTCTGGAGTTTTTGGCTTATATTGTCCTGGAACCGTAGGATCAACAGCTGCAGGTATTGGCGTGCGTTATTGGGCAGAATAATAAGGGAGAGAATAGGAATGAGATTGGCACTTGGTATTGAGTATGATGGGAGTCAATATCATGGATGGCAAAAACAACCAGGACTTCATACCATACAAGAAACATTGGAGAGAGCTATTCAACAAGTAGCGCAACATCCAGTAGAAGTAGTTTGTGCTGGACGTACGGATACGGGAGTCCATGCCCTAGGACAGGTGCTGCATTTTGATACCACGGCTGAGCGTAATACCCACAGCTGGGTGCATGGCGGCAATGCGTTTTTACCTAAAGATATTTGCATTCGTTGGGCAAAAAATGTACCCGATGATTTTCATGCGCGATACTCTGCCAAAGCACGTACTTATCGCTATTTAATTTGTGATGAACCTATTCGCCCTGCATTATTTCGAGGGCATGTGACTTGGACATATCGCACTTTAAATCATAAGCATATGGCTGAAGCCGCTGCGTGTTTAGTCGGTGAACATGATTTTACATCTTTTCGTTCCAGCGATTGTCAATCACTTACACCTATGCGTTGTATTCACGCAATATCGGTGAATCGCCATCAACGTTATGTTCAAATAGAAGTTACAGCAAATGCTTTTTTACATCACATGGTAAGAAATATTGCCGGCGTTCTTATTGCTGTGGGATCGCAAAAGCGTTCTCCAGAATGGGCACAAGAGGTTTTATTTGCAAAAGATCGGCGATTAGGAGCAGAAACGGCGCCACCTTATGGATTATATTTTGTTCGGGTGCAATATCCCGAAGCTTACCAATTACCTGAACGTGTTGAGACTATAGGACTTCTTTAGAGAGTATTTTAGCCTGCACAATTCGGTATATTTCAGGCATTAATAAGCTAAATAGAATGAATAAACCACCCATTAATGCCAGAACACCTAATGTTTCTCCATTAATCCAATAACTAAATATGCTTGCAAACAGAGGTTCGAGGCAGAAGATCATCGCGGCACGTGAAGCCGTGGTAAATCGCTGATACCGTGTTTGCAATAATAACGAAAGACTTGTGGCAAAAATCGCGCAGAATAATAAGGCAATTAAGGCATCATGCTGAAAGAGCGGGGCATAGCTTTTATGTAATGAAAAAGGACTCGTAAAAATGCTGGTAAATAAAATTTGATAAAAAGCCAGCACATTAAGAGAGCTTTGTTTTTCAGACGCTTTTTGTAGATAAATAATCGTAAGTGCAGCAGCTAAGGCGCATAATAAAGTCCAAGAGCACCCTATGTTAAAAGCATGAATATCGCTGCCAGTTAGCAAAGAGAGTCCAATGAGACAAAAAAAGGAGCTAATGACGTCCAGTCCCGTGGGCGTCCCCATGCGAAAAAGAGGCAATAAAAAAGGCACCATAACAACACAAGTGCCTGTAATAAATGCACTTTGACCCGCTGAAATAGTTTCCAATCCTTTTGTTTGAGCACCATAGGAAACAACATTCAAAAGTCCTAAGATAATTCCCGCTTTTAATATTTTTTTATTTAAGATTGCGTGAGAATTTTTATAAAGGAAGGGAATTAAAAGTAGTGTGGCAAAAAAGAAGCGCGCGGTAACAAAAACGAATGGATCAACAACTTTTACAGCATTTTCAATGAGAGGAAAAGTGACACCCCAACAAAATGTTACAAAGAGTAATATTAAATCTCCAATAGTAAGATC
>JAJZTL010000143.1 GCA_021848965.1 Pseudomonadota bacterium | reverse complement strand
GGCTTGGAAGTTTCCGGCTCACCGGTTGCGTTTGACAGCATGATCAAGTCGATGTACAACGGAGGAAAAATTTCGTTGTTGGGCATCTTGCCCGATACCACACAAATAGAATGGGATAAGGTTATCTTCAAAGGACTTACCCTGAAAGGCATTTACGGCCGCGAAATGTACGAAACCTGGTACAAAATGGAGAAGATGCTGTTATCGGGATTGAACATCGCCCCGGTAATCACCCACCGTTTCCATTACACCGAATTTCAGAAGGCTTTTGAAATAATGGAAGAGGGAAATTGCGGAAAAATTATTTTAGACTGGGAAAATTAACTTTTACCCCTTCCGGTCTCAAACATTTTTCTATTTTTGCGGTTCATTGGCCACTTTAGCTCAGTTGGTAGAGCAGCTCATTCGTAATGAGCAGGTCGTGGGTTCGAGTCCCATGAGTGGCTCCGAGTTCAAACAATTGCCAGTAAAAGAGTTACAGCGTTAGAAACAACGGTTGTAACTCTTTTTTTAATTATCATAGTATAATATTTCTGTAAATTACTTATTATTGTATATCAGACTGTGTTCTAATCTAAGCAGCGAAGTTAAGTCTTTGGAATTACTTCAACTTTACAAATAAGAAAGAGGGGTCGCGTCTTTTTTATATATTGAATTCTTCAGATTCTAACTAATTTGGCTGCACTGAATGAACACGACTGAAAAAAGTTGCACAACCAAAAAACCGGAGTGTACTCTTAAACTATTCTGTAAGACAGAAATTGATCATGCATTAATCTGTTTGAACAAAACTAAATCGACTATAATTTAAAATCAAGAAACTCCGCGCCTAATCTATTTAATCGTGAAAAAATTTCGAACTCATTATGACAATTTAAAGGTGGCTAGGAATGCCCCTATAGAGGTTATTCAGGCAGCATATCGATCCTTGTCACAGAAATACCATCCGGATAAAAACCCTAATAATACAGAATCAGTTCGAATTATGGCAATCATAAATCATTCATACGAGGTTTTATCCAATGAGAACAAAAGAAAATTACACGATGAATGGATAAAGTCACAAGAAGTTCAAGAAATTTTTGAACCCGAAATAATATTTAAAAAACCTTATGAAAAACAGCCGCAGCAAAAAGTTAAAAAAACAAAAATTCCTCAAAAAATTGATTTCAAAAAACTTCCTTTTACTGTTTTAGTTCATCTTTTAAAATATGGAATATTTTATTTGATGTTATTCGCATTGTTATTCGCATTATTTGATAGCAATTCTAATAATAAACAGATAGAAACTCATCCTTATAAGAAAGTTAATCCTACTCCGCAAATAGAAACACCAAGATATTCATACATCAGACCAAATAGAGACCCTTATGGTCGATATTGGCCAACAAAAGCAGGTTATTTAACTGGTCAAAAAATTGGAAATACCAAAGGGTATTCAAAAGTGACTATTGACAATAGTATGAATGATTCTGATGTGCATGCTAAATTAGTTTATTATGACAATAACAATTCTCACCCAGTGAGAGAGTTTTATATTCCGGCATTTGAAAAATTTACTTTAAATAGAATTGCTCAAGGGTGTTATGATATACGTTATAGGGATCTTAGTACCGGATCTTTACTTCGCTCTGAGTATTTTCAACTTGAAGAAAAGAAAACAATGGATGGCACAGAATACAATAATATAACCATGACTCTCTATAAAGTCCAAAATGGTAATATGCAGACATATAGTATTACTGAAAGTGAATTTTAATCCATTTGACCAAACTAAATTTAAAATCCTATGAAGAATATTTTATCATGGCTGATCGGATTAGCAATCATATTGGGTGCAATATATTTCTGCTCAGATAATAAAAAAATAAAGGAGCCAATAAAAAATACAAATAGAAAGGACACGTATTTTGAAGATTTTATTTGGAGAGATTACAATAGGATAATTGGTTTATTGTCTGTGAAATATCACATAAATGAATCGGTTGTAAAAGGAATTGCAATAGAATATTTACGCATTAATCAACCGAGTGATTATACTCTCCTTACAGAAGATTGGGAATACAAAGATACCTCAGCATTTGAAAATATACCTAAGCCAAAAGAAACAATTAGATTGACACTGGATAGATTATCAAAATATTATGGACTAAAGAAAGATTCATTGGATTTATTATTGTTAGACTTTGAAATTTGGAATACAGCACGAGAAAAACACGAATAATAACATGGAATGAACATTATGAGGTCATTCTATATTAATGCCGTGACAATGTTTGTTTGTGAAATCATTGTCTGTTTGAGTATTTTGATAATGATTAAAAAATAGTTTTGCCCAAATATTTTATAGAATGGAGATAACCCATAATTTCTAAAGTAAAACCTGATTCTTTGTTCATTAGCTATGCCAGATAAACGCGGACCATTCAAGCATTCGATAAGCATAATTCCAAAAAATAATTTCATAATATTTAGGCAAAGCTTTATTAAAGATAGTAAATATACTATCTTTGCAATATCAACCTAGCATTAATGAAAAAACTTAAGGTTAATGAGGTTCTTAAAATGCTTCGGGATGATGGCTGGTATTTAAGCGATCAAAAAGGAAGCCATCGTCAATTCAAACACGTTACAAAAAAAGGAAAAGTGACGATAAATGGTAAACCCAGCGAAACGTTGGAGCAATTTATTTTAAACAATATATTCAAACAAGCGGGTTGGCGATAGCGCCTTTCCTGTTAAGAATTCGGGACATGGAAAAAATTATAGTACAAATAAGCTGGTTAGATAATTATGGCGCCTGCTGCGATAAAGTACCTGGTTTGGCCGCCACCCATAAAACATTAGAGGGGGTGAAAAAAGCTTATACCGAATCGCTGGAGTGGCACCTAGGAGCGATGCGGGCTGACGGAGACGAAATACCTGAAGCGTTGCAGGGAGAATATGAACTCGAATTTGAATTAAATACCCAGGCGCTACTTCATTATTTCGAAGGTATCCTTACTCGTTCAGCTTTGGCGCGTGTTACAGGAATCAATGAGCGGCAATTGGGGCATTATGCCACCGGCCACAGAAACCCACGACCTGCACAACGATTAAAAATCATTGAAGGCATTCGCCGGATAGGAAATGAATTCAACGCTGTTGTGTAGGCTTATTTCACATTTGCCAACCCCAACACACTTAAGTATAGCAATTTGGCTGCGTCTTCCATTATTTCAGGTGTCAAGGCATCGGTATTGTCTAACGGATGGTGGTAATAAACGGTTTTAACCGTTCCGGTAGTTG
>JAJZTL010000044.1 GCA_021848965.1 Pseudomonadota bacterium | reverse complement strand
GACCTACCCCTACGTTTAGCGATTTCATTGGCAATTTGAACAAAAATTTTAATGTTTTATGTGCTAAAGGCCTTTATTTTACAAGAATTTAGACGCGTTAGCCCTGCTGGTTGATGCTTTTTAATTGACATCTGATGTTAAATTAATGTAAGATCCAGCCCATTTTTTAATAATAACAATATAGAGAAAGGTTTTTATGAAACGTACTTTTCAACCCAGTAATCTGAAAAAGAAACGGGATCATGGTTTTCGTCAACGTATGGCTACACGTGGTGGTCGTTTAGTGTTAAGCCGTCGTAGAAAGAAAGGACGCAAGCGTTTAACCGTGTAGTTGTTTGCCTCTAGAACATGCGATACGCTTTTCCAAAAGTAAAAAGGCTTTTGAAAAAAGAAGAGTACGAGAGGGTTTTTAAACAATCTAAGCAGACAAAAAAAGTTGACATGGGTGCATTCTTTGTATTGATTGCACCTAATGATCTCGAAGTTCCTCGATTAGGATTCGCTCTTTCTAAAAAAGTTTTGCCAAGTGCTTGTTTAAGAAATCGCGTTAAACGCATTTTTAGAGAAAGTTTTAGAGTGTGTTCACTGACACTGAAAAATGTAGATATTATTGTATTAGCCAAACCAGGACTGGCGAAGTCAAGTAACCAGGAAATGAGAAATAATCTTTCGATATTATGGCAAAAGATAAATCAAAGTGGCTTAAAATAATAGTAGTACTTCCTATCTATGTTTATCAATATACTATAAGACCCTTTTTACCCATGGCATGTCGATTTGAGCCGACGTGTTCTCAGTATGCTATTGAAGCAATCCAAACATTGGGTATTTTTAGGGGAGTTTGGAAAGCTCTAAGCCGATTATTAAGATGTCATCCATGGTGCATGGGTGGATATGATCCTGTTGTGAGGTGCGAGAATGATTGATGTTAAACGCATAGCGTTATACGGTATTTTGTTGTTGATTGTTTATACGTTATGGATAGACTGGCAGAAAGAAAATCCTTCACAACCTGCTGGAGCAGCAACAACACTTTATGGCTCGACTGTTTCTGATAAAGTGACTAGTCCTACAAGTGAAACAGAGGCAATTACCACTGAATCTTCAACACCTAAAGCATCTCTATCTTTTGTTCAAACTGATGTGCTAAAAGTTGGATTTGACGTAAATACAGGGGATTTAGTCAGTGCGAGTTTAATAAGATATAAAGAAAGTTTAGAAAATAAAAAGCCTTTTGCGCTTTTAACTGACAGCACATCACAACGATATGTAACGGCAACACGACTTTTTTCTTCCAAAAATGGAACATTAAATAATACCTCTGTGCAATTTTTGCCAGCGAGTTTTCATGCGACCCAAGAAGGAAAACAGTGGATTGTGAGTATGGATGGGCAAACACAAGACGGTTTGAAAATCCGTAAAGAATTCATTTTGACGCAAGGGGAATATCTTATTCGGGTGCGATATATTATTGCAAATGAAGGCGAATCTCCTTGGGTGGGTGCATGGAGTGCGCAATTTGCTCAAAATAACCCGCATGAAGATAAATCAAGTTTATTTCATTTAGGCTCTTATTCTGGAGGCGCCATCTCTATCCCTGGTGAAAAATTATATAAGAAGGTTAGCTACTCCGATATGGCTAAAGAAAGTTTGGAGCAAAAGGTCAAAGACGGTTGGGTTGCTATGCAACAACATTACTTCCTTACTGCTTGGATTCCTTCAACAGGTACGACTAATACTTTTTATACCCAAGTTTCTCATAATAATCAGGATGAAGTGTATAGAATAGGCCTTTTAAGTGAACAAATTCAGTTAGCACCTAAACAAACACATGAATTTTCAGCGGGTTTATATGCTGGACCTGAGTTAATGAACGTCCTTGAAAAAATTGCTCCAGGATTGGATTTGACGATTGATTATGGATGGTTAAGTGCCATTTCTGTCTTTATCTTCTTTATTCTTGAACATATTTATCAGTTTGTGGGTAACTGGGGATGGTCTATTATCTTAGTGACACTGCTGATTAAATTACTCTTTTATCGTTTATCGGCGAAAAGCTATACTTCCATGGCTAATATGCGAAAGCTTCAACCACAGTTGGAAGCTTTGAGACAGCGTTATGCTGAAGATAAAGCAGCGCTGAGTAAAGCAACTATGGAGTTATATCGCAAAGAAAAAGTGAATCCTCTTGGCGGATGTTTGCCTGTTGTGGTTCAAATTCCAGTATTTATTGCCTTATATTGGGTTCTTTTAGAAAGTGTTCAATTGCGTCAAGCACCATTTATTTTTTGGATCCATGATCTTTCTACTCCGGATCCTTATTATATTTTACCGATCATTATGGGATTGACCATGTTAATGCAACAGAAATTGAATCCCCCTCCTCCAGATCCAACGCAAGCTAAAATCATGATGTTTTTACCGGTTGTGTTTACGGGGTTATTCTTACATTTCCCTGCGGGTCTGGTATTGTACTGGACAGTGAACAATGGATTATCTATTGCACAACAATGGGTAATTACGCGTAGAATTAGTAATGAGATCATAAAAAAACGTTTTTTTCCTAAAAAGAAAAAATGAAAGCTGTTGATACTGATACGATTGTTGCCATTGCGACCCCGCCAGGTCGCGGCGGCATTGGAATTGTACGGATCTCTGGACCCCAAGCCCTTGTTTTGGGTGAAAAAATAACCCAAAAAAAACTGAAAGCAAGACAGGCATCTTTTACTGAGTTTTATAATGAAGCAGGAGCTTTGATTGACGAGGGTGTCGCTATTTTTTTTGCTTCACCCAATTCTTTCACTGGAGAGGATGTTGTTGAATTGCAGGGACATGGTAGTCCTATTGTTTTAAATCTTTTATTAAAGCATTTGTGTCACCTGGGCGCACGCCCTGCGCGTCCGGGAGAGTTTTCAGAGCGCGCTTTTTTAAATGATAAGTTAGATCTTGTTCAAGCAGAAGCCATCAGTGATTTAATTGAAGCGTCATCAGAACGTGCTTCTCGTTTAGCACTACGAAATTTGAAAGGGGCTTTTTCTCAAAAAATAACACGCTTTCAAGAATCATTAACATACCTACGTGTGTATGTCGAGGCTGCCATCGATTTTCCAGAAGAGGAAATTGATTTTCTTGCAGATAAAAAAATTACTCATCATCTCTCTGAATGCATTGCGGAATTGACGCTGTTGTTACGACAAGCGAAGCAAGGTGTGACCTTAAAAGAGGGTTTTACCGTTGTCTTAGCGGGACACCCGAATGCGGGAAAATCAACACTCTTAAATTGCTTATCAGGAAAAGAGTCGGCTATTGTAACTGACATTCCAGGAACCACTCGGGATGTGATGCGAGAAGAAATATTAATTGATGGCATGCCTATTCATATTATTGATACTGCGGGATTGCGTCAGAGCGATGATCCCATTGAACAAGAAGGCATTCGACGTGCTTGGCGTGAAATTCAAGAGGCGGATCATGTATTATTGTTAGTCGATGTAGAGCATCTTGATAAACTGGAAGAGATTAAGCAAGGAATTTTATCGCAGATTAATAAGAAAATTGCTTATACAACAGTCATAAATAAAGTGGATAAAATTCCTCCTTCTCAAAGAGAAAAAAAGGAAGAAAATATTTTTTACATTTCGGCAAAATATGAACAAGGCATTGATAAGCTATGTGTTCATTTAAGTCATGTGGCAGGAATGGATAATTTTTCAGATGAAAATTTTTTCATGGCACGACAGCGACATTTGGATGCCTTAGAATGTGCATTGGATTGTTTAAAAACAGGTGAAGCACAATTAGTCCAACATAAGGCAGGGGAACTACTTGCCGAAGATTTAAGACAGGCACAAAAAAATCTTTCTGAAATTACAGGAGAGTTCTCTTCTGATGATTTATTAGGAAAAATTTTTTCAAGCTTCTGCATTGGAAAATAACAAATATTTATTTTTCGGCGAGTATTTTTTTGTATAAAGGAATAACTAAGAAAAATCTGTCTGCTTGCTTGTACAAAAAGTCTTTCTCTAATAATTGTTCTATTGCACCTCGAACCGAGCCTTGAGGAATATCCATTACTCTGGCAGCAGCACTAGAGTACAAGTTATCACCTTCAGTTGTGGCAATATATTTAATAATTTTTTTCTGGTTTTCTGAAAGGCTAAGAAAATCTTTTACTAGATCACTATGTTCTTCTTCACATACCTCGTTCCAAGCGCGTTGTACAGCTATTATATTAGGTGTTTCTAATTCAGATGACCAAAGGACATCGCATATATGATTGACATAATGAGGGTGGTGCTCACTTAATTTCATAATTTCTTGAAAGACATCTTCTTCCAGTGTTTTCTCCCACATGAGTTTTGCTGCTTTATTTAGGTGAATTCGATAATGTGTGTCTGAAATTCTGGATAATACCAATTTGCGACATAATTTATAGAGAGGACGACGTTCATCTTCAAACATCCGTTTCAATAAATGTGGATTGCTACCAGAAAATACGATAGCCAGTTTTTTTGTTTCTTGAGCAGCACTGCGTATTGCCCCTTCAATACCACGGCCTTGGGCAATCGCTCCTACCTCTTGAAATTCGTCCAATAATAAAGCAGCACGTTTATTATTTTCGAGCAATAACTTATCTAAAAGTAAAATTGCTTCAGCAATATTTTCTGCTGGTGAGCTTTGGTTAGAGATTTCCAGTTCTAAACTCATGTACTCTGAGGATAATGAAAATTTAGGTTTTAAATTTTTTACAAATTCTTTTATAAGCGCTGTAAATCGATCAATCTGGCCTACTGTTTCTCCTATTAATTTTAGGACAGCATTAATAAGCAATCTTTCTACATCTTTTTCTGTAATAGCAAGATGAAAATCTACTTTATTCCATGAGAGACCAGAGCACTTAAAGGCATGTTCACAAAGACTCGATTTCCCATATCGCCTTGGCGCAATAATAAAAGTATGTTTACCGTTTTCCAGATTCCCAATGAGTTTTTTTGTTTCTTCTTCTCTATTACAAAAAGCGTCGCCATCAGCTTTGCCCAAAGGAAAAAGTTCTCTCACATTCATAATCCGCACCATTAATTGTCATATTTATAACAATTATTAATATAACAATCATTTTTATAAAAATCAAATTTTTAACAGCGATTCCGGGAGGGTTAATTTCCTTTTAAGTTTTTTTCAGTATAATAATTTTTATGTAGAATAAAAAAGAGTTTTATTATGCCTGGAATTACTGTTGAGAGTCGTCAAAATCAAGTTTCTCATTCAAGCGAAGGTGAATATTGTTCTATAAGGAGAGGCAGTCGATACGACATTTGCGGAGATGCTGCTGTAATAGAAAATTTTAAGCCTTTAGAATTACCTGCTGATATAGATTACGGGCAAGCCTTGAGAAGAAGTTATCTGAAGTTAGATAGTGAGCATTTAGCTGACGCTCAAAAGTATGGAACGACTGGGACCACGGCTATTTTTGATGGTAAAAAAATTACTACGGCGACTGTGGGAGATAGTTGCATATTTATTGTTGTAAGCGACGAGCGCGGACGACCTATGCATGTAGAACGCTTAAATCGCATAACCCATAAAGCAATATGGGAATCAGAAACAGACCGTATAAGTAAAGAGGGAGATTTTGTCCTAAATGGAAGGGTGATGGGGGAGCTGGCAGTATCACGTGCTTTAGGTGATCGTGGCTATTATAAGGGGGTTGTGACAGCAGATCCAGATATCGATGAGATAACGATAGCAGAGTTATCAGATAAGTTTCCTGGTCAATTATTTACGATGGAGGTTATTGCTTGTTCTGATGGATTAACTGATAAACTCAAAGACGACAGTCAAACACCTGCAGCGCGGGAAAAGGAACGACATGGAAAGTATCTGCTGACACTATTAAGAAACATATATGACAAATATGGACGAAAACTTAATCATGCTTTTCTCATTCCTGAAATATATCAAGAATTAGGCCAACCCTTGGACGACGATACCACTATTTTTATAAAAACAGTAGATCAACAGCCATTTTTGCTCGGAGTTTTTGATGGCCATGGCCGTGGAGGCGAGGCATTGCGAGCCTCTTCTACAGTTGTGAATAATATTGTACCTGTGTTTCGTCAAGAATGTGACTCTCTCAAACTAAGAAATACAGATAGTGTAGCCTTGCACGATTCAGTCGTTCATCAAGATGGCGCAAGTCACCTTGACGAGACCTCTGATATTGCTTCATTAAAAGAAGAACTGTTACAACTAGTGATTCCTTTATTGGGAGAATATAATAAAGCAAGGGGTGATATAGCCAAAAGCAGGTTGATACCAGCCTTTTTAGAATCTCAAAGAGCTTCAGGCAGCATCTTAAATAAGCTAAAACAACTATGGCGAGATAGCAATAACTTTGATTGGTTACCAAAAAACTTAAACCAACCAGAACGCTTAACGAAAACAGAAGATCATTTATGTCTAAGTGCGGATTATTTTCTTACTTATGGTCTGTTAATAAGTGGCATACAACAATTAAGACAAAGCAATATTACCATAAGTTCACAAAATTTAGAGAGTGACTTTGAACGTTTCAAACGTCTTCAAAAAGATGTAAATTCTTTGCAGATAACACAAATTGAGGCTTGGGTAGATGAGGTGATTGACTCAATTTCTTATGAAGAATTTTCTAGCCGTTATCAAAATAGTGCTACTAAAGCAAAAGCAGTTGCTTCTGTTATTTCTACTGCTCGTCCTGATCCCAGCCAAATAAATTACAACGTCTGGAAGGTTGGTGCAGATTTTTTGCGCCAACCTATATCTATATATTCAATAGAAGCTCCTAGAAAATTACCTAAAGTCATAAAAGCGAAAGATGCGGAGCAGGAGTTTACGGAGAAGGCTGTTGGTGAAGATGGGAATTGTGCCTTGTATTGCTTACAACATATCAAACCTGATGCTAATCGTGACGATATTAAAAATATAGTGCTATCTCAACGAAATAATCAAGCATACCGTGAAAAACTTAAATCAGTTCTGGCGGATGCTTTATTGTCTGATGCGCGCTCTATTTTGTCTCCACAACTTATGCGGCAATGGGCGGAGTTGTCTGCAAATTTCACCATAGAGGATTTTAACAAGTTTTTAGAAAATGAAGAGGTATTTACATGTTATGCAAATTATTTAGGTCGTGATCGTGCATGGCTAGATATTGTAACTATTCTCCTTTATGCTGATACCCATCAGTTGGCGCTGTCTATTTGGCACGAAGTTCCAAAAGAATCGTTACAAGACCGTGAAGTTAAAAAAATGTATACTTCTGAAGCAGCTTCTAATAATCCCAAAACGCCTGCCCTTAATATGATTGTGTATTTTCGTCAAGGTCATTTTAATGTTTTACAACCCACACGACAATTGAGTGAATATTCTGCACCGGCAACGGCGCAAGCACCAGCTGAATCGAATCAGAGACAACCCTCTGCCAGTGCTTCAACGGTTGAAGTGAAAAAGCTTGAAACAGTCCCCGAGATAACCTTCCCTGAGGCAAGTCGACAACATATAACAGTAGCCATGAATATTCTCAAAAAGAATAATATAGATGAAAAACATTATCCAATAGTTGTAAAAGCGTGTTGTAAAAATCCTCAAGCGGTTGTTACTGCACTAAATCGATTAAGTTACGCTGGTTTGCTTACTGAAAAAACACTTCTGCAAGTCGTTGAACATGAGGGAGAGAAGGCTAAGGACATTTCGGCTGAAATTATTCGTTCTAAAAGCTCTGCTGTTGAAATAACTGTCCCTGAAGAGTGCAAACAAGATGTAACAAGAGCTATAAATATTCTGAAGCAAAATCGTATAAATGAAAAACATTATCCAATAGTTGTAAAAGCGTGTTGTAAAAATCCTAGAGCAGTTGTTACTGCACTGAATCGGTTAAGTTCATCTGGTTTGCTTACTGAAAAAACGCTTCTCCAAGTAACTCAACATGATGGAGATAATGCTATAAACGCTTCTGTTGAAATTATCCGCTCTCAAAAAAGTAATCTGGGATCTCAAAAGTCTGCTTTTTTCCATGAGGAAATAAACCATTCGCAACAAGGAAAAGAAACAAAACCAAAAATACCACCTTCCCCCCCAGAGGAACACAAAAAATATGGGGCTTAAAACTATAGTGGGTTATGCATAAGACTTTTAATCAGCTTCTGAATGGGGGCGGCAAGCCCCCCGGGCCAGGGTTTTTCTAAGGAAAAGAAACCAGAGTTGTTTTCCTCTATCAAAGAGTTTTGTTCTTCCTGACTTCCGCGTTTTGATCGATTTTCAACCACAGATAATTTTAACACATTGATTTTTCTATTTTTATTACTACGCACCACAACTGATGCGGTGCGTAGCTTTTGTATTTATTGATTTTTATTTGCCAATTTGTTATCATGTTGTTTTGATATAACAGAGTTATTTTGATGTTTATTAGAAGAAAGTCTTCTGCTAACAGCCCTAGAAAAACCATACAAATTGTGGAAAACATTCGCATTGGCAAGACAACTCGCCAAACTATTCTTGCTTATATTGGGGTCGTTGAACGCCAAGAAGATGAAGAAAAAATAATGGCACTGGCGCAATTAAAAATGACAGAGTTAATCAAAGAAAAACGTGCCAACCAAGGACAAACCTTAACAGATGAAGAAGCAACTTCCCTTGCAAAGCCAGGAAGAAAGAAAAAAACTCTGGCACCTCCTATCAAAGAGTCTTCCATTATTTTGGCCAATTCACTTGTCGAAGAATGCCGTATTTTAGATGGCCTGCACGAGATAGCAGGTCAAGTATTTGAACAGTTAGGCTTGTCAAAACTGATGAGAACAGCAAAGCAAAATCGATTATTAAAAGACGTTGTTTTAATGCGAATGCTTTACGGACACAGTAAACACCGACTGTGCGATACGATTCAAAACAAGCTAAATCAGTCGTATAACGTCGATCAAATTTATCGTCTGATGGATAATCTTCATCCCATAATTGAGCGGATTAAACGAAAGATTTTTGAGCGCACTCATCAACTGATGCCCAGCACAAATGTACTTCTGTTTGATGTGACAACGTTGTACTGTGAGTCAGTAAGTCCAGATGAATTACGTCAATTTGGGTTTAGCAAAGATGGAAAATTTAATAATACACAATTGGTTTTAGCACTTGCCACTAATGAAGCGGGTCTACCTATTGGCTATGAAGTATTTCCGGGTAATTTTGCTGAAGTACATACATTGTTGGAAGCGATCAAAAAATGGAACCAGACGCTATCCATTGATAACGTCTGCTTTATTGGTGATCGTGCTATGTTTAGTGAAAATAATATTCGATTGATTGAAGCTCATGGTTATCAATATATTATTGCAGCGAAACTACGCGGACAATCAGACAGTCTCAAGGAAAAAATACTGAACAACCAAAACTACCAATGGATTCAGTGGGATAATGAAACCGGAAGAATCGCAGAATTTGAGTTACCCCAACGTGATACATTACGTTGCGGAATTAATACGGAGCTTTTAGGTTATTCTCTGCTTGAAAAGGATAATATTCTGATTGCTTTACAATATTACTCTCCGAAGAAGGGAAAGAAGCAAGTGACTTTAAAAAATCTTCCCCAAGTTCACGGTGATATTCAGGCACTGAAATGTTATACCCGCGCCTGCCCTTGCGTTTTCTTAACATCAGAAGAGCACCAAGTTAATCCGAGTATCTTTCATGAAATGGTTATTGTTATGGAGGATAGAATTATTTTTCAAGAAGCAACCATTTTGTTTTCAACCTTAGATGACAAAGAAAACATTCGGCTTTATCAACATATTAAGAAAGGAAAAATTCCTGGCTCTCTGATGAAAAAACTTTGGCCTTCTTATCAAGGTAAGCGCTATAAAAATATTCCTCACTCACTCATTGAGCAATGCTTTCCTGACTATGAGCGACCCAAACGACGTTTATGTGTTTCTTACAAATTGTCACGGGCCGAACGGGACGCTCAACAGCGTGAAAGGATCTTATCTCGTCTACAAGACAGAGAGGGAAAAGTAAATAAGATACTACGAACCACGGCAAAAATGTTCATGTCAGCTGAAGGTCAAGCCAGCTTAGATCACGCAAAAATAGCTGAGGCTGAAAAATGGGATGGGCTTCATGGAATTATTACTAACATAACAGAAGAGACGCCTCAAAATTTATTGTCCCGCTACAACCAGCTCTGGCGCATTGAAGAGGCCTTTCGAATTAACAAGCATAATTTAAGCATGCGTCCTATTTACCATTTCAAACCAGAGCGCATTCAATCTCATTTAGTTATTTGCTATATTGCTTTTGCTATTTTGAAGCTTATTCAATACCAAACACAATTAACTCAGCCCAGATTAACGATACAAAAAATTCTTACTACTCTGTTGAGTATAGAATCGAGTATTTATGTTGATATCACGACGAGCAATCGTTACAAAATCCCAGGTCATATGTCTGCTGACGCAAAGGCTCTTTATCAAGCATTCGGTATAAAACGATATGAAAAAATAATACCTGCTTAAACAACAAAATGTGGTGCCTAGCGATTTCGATAAGTCACTGATTCTGCAGGCTTTTCTTTTTTAAAACGCGGAAGTCAGGTGAATGGGGGCGGCAAGCCCCCCGGGCCAGGGTTTTTCTAAGGAAAAGAAACCAGAGTTGTTTTCCTCTATCAAAGAGTTTTGTTCTTCCACTAAAATATGGATGGGATGAAGATGAAGAGTAAAATGGCTAAAATTGTGTTTTATCGCCGGCAAAGGTTGTACGTTTAGTACGTGAAATCCTTTCTGTGTAAGCCATGAGGTAGCGTTTTCTTCCATTTCTAATTCTGGCAAACTCCAAAGTCCAGCCCAAATGCCTACCGGAGGGCGTTTGTAGAGCCAGAGAGCCGGTTTCTCTTTGGGTGAGAGTAATAAAAACTGTTTATAAATAACGGGTAAAACTGGCTTGGATTTTTTCTTTGGATATTCTTGTGCCAATCTTACACCTGATTTTTCTTGAGCATATGCCGTGCAGTTTTCTTGCAGCGGACAATCAGGGCAGCGTGGCTTGGTGCGTGTGCAGACGGTGGCCCCTAGGTCCATCATCGCTTGATTATAATTTTTCGGATAACTTTTTGAAGTTAGTTGTTCTGCTTTTTCCCAGAGTTGTTTTTCTACAGGTGTTTCTATTGCAAAAAAGCGACACAACACTCGTTTGACATTGCCATCTAAAATGGGGGCGAAGTAATCCTTACTAAGAGAAACAATGGCTCCGGCGGTTGAGCGGCCAATGCCGGGAAGTTTTTCAAGTAGTGCTACGTCCATGGGCCATTCGCCATGATATTGCTCTTGAATAATTTTTGCACACTTGTGTAAATTTCGAGCGCGACTATAATAGCCAAGTCCAGACCACAAAAAAAGAACATCATCTTGTGCGGCTTGCGCTAAATGCTGAATAGTGGGAAATTTTTGAGTAAAACGATCGAAATAAGCAAGCACAGTACTGACTTGTGTTTGCTGTAGCATAACTTCAGAAAGCCACACCCGATAAGGCGTGGCATTGACTTGCCAAGGCAAAGAATGCCTGCCGTGTTTTTTAAACCACGAAAGTATTTTTTCGGAAAAATTAAGCTGTTCCGAGTGCTTTGACATGCGCTGTTAAGCGACTCATATGCCGAGCAGCTTTATTCTTATGAATTAAGCCTTTGTCAACTGCTTTATCAATAACAGGTTGAGCTTTCTTCAACGCAGCGCGCGCTTCTTCAAGTTGCTTAGCTTCAATAGCACGAACCACATTTTTGATATGAGTTCGTAGCATAGAACGCATGCTAGCATTATGTTTACGGTGTTTTGGATTTTGGCGAGCACGTTTAATCGCCGATTTAATATTAGCCAAGGGTCAGTCCTCTTCTTTACGTTGATCAATAATAAAGTAAAATAAAAATAGGCTAAAGATACTACCAGATTATTTTATTTTGTCAATGGCCTAGTTTAATACATATGAAATTTAGTCGGCCTGTCGAAAATTTTTAACTCCATTAAGCGTATATAGTGCAGTTACACAGTACATGTGCAACTGCGGCAGATGATGAAAAAAATACACTTTGCCATTATTACTTTCGACAGAGCTTATTCATCAGCCAATCAAATTGATTGGTTCATTTTTAGGGTGCGCAAATTGAATGTCCAACGTTCGTAAATATGTATGCAATCCCGCATCTTGTAAAGGTATAACGTGAGCTGCAACGCCTGACTCATTATGATGAGAGTGCCAATATCCAGGAGGAGTAACGAACACTGAGTATGGTTTCCAATCCGCACGAACGGGATCAATAATATGGCCATTTTCATCTAATTTTTCACCAATTAAAGTATAACAGCCTGGTTGACATTCCACGGCAAAATCAATGGCTACGGATTGATGACGATGTGGTGGCTGTACTTGTCCTGGTTCTAAAATACCAAACATTGCCCATAAAACATGAGTGATTGTTCGTGTTTGAGGAAACATTTTATTTGACAATAAAATACTCACGCGATTTCGATCAGGATGCTTTTTAAATGAGTGAATGGCTTTTTCTAATTCTGCGAAGCAGCACTCTTCGGTAAATAAGGTCGGTTTAAATCGCTTCTCCGTTGCTTCTGCGCCTAAATAGTTTAACAATGGTTCATCGTTAATATAGTAGAAAGCTGAGTCGCTTTCAGCATAATGCATAGCCTTTGAATTTGCGGGTAATACAAAAAAATCGCCAACACTCCAAGGAATAATTAAATCGTCTACTTCAGTTCGGCCAGTACCACGTATCACATAAAATAAATGAGAGCTTGCATTGGCGTCTGTCTCAATTTTTTCTTCGGGTTTAATGTGTATAAAATTTGCTAAAAGTGCGGGTGATGTTGCTGGATAAGAACAACCTAATTGTTTGCTCAAATCTAGAGAAATAATGCGAGTTTTTCCCTCTTCATGCAATGTATGTGGAAATACATGGTAAGGTACTGGTTTAATAAAGCCTGCGCCAATTGGATCGGCTGAGCTGCTATATTCATGATAGTGGGCATTTTCTAACACTTGTTCTTGGCTTAAATGTTTTTCTGTCATAATTATTATTCCCCAAAGTTGTATAAAAATAGTTCTACTACAAAAAACAGAATTTATTGAAATTTCACTTTTAGCTGTTCTTTTTCGTCAAGTGGCACCAAGCGGGCTTCATTTTCAAGCATAACCGGAATATCGTCACGGATAGGAAAGGCTAATTGATCAAAAAGACAGATCAACTCTTTGGCGTCCTTTTGATAAATTAATTTTCCTTTGCATAAGGGGCAAGCTAAAATGTTAAGAAGCACGTTGTTTATCATTTACTTTTTTTATCCCATTCTTTTTGTAAATTTGAAAGTTTGTTTTCAACGCCTTCCCATTGTTTTGCGTCAGAAGGAGCATCTTTTTTTGCATTGATGTTAGGCCATTTTTGAGCTAATTCAGCATTAATCTCTAAAAAAGGTTTGTATTGCTCAGGTAAATCATCTTCGGAATAAATGGCTTTAACCGGACATTCTGGTTCGCATAATGCACAGTCAATACATTCATCAGGGTGTATCACTAAAAAATTGGGACCCTCATAAAAACAATCAACAGGACAAACTTCAACACAATCGGTATATTTACATTGAATACATTGTTCAGTGACCACAAATGCCATGTTTTCTCACCTCTTAATAAATTATAGGAAGCATTATAAATCAACTTGATTCACAAAACCATCGGAGGTAAACTCGGGCAATGAATATAAAAAAAATATGCCTAATAGGTATAAGCTTTTTAAGCTTATTTATTAAAACATCCGTTTTTGCGGCTCCTATTCCTGTCGAAAAGCTGCAATTACCTCCAGGATTTGAAGTCAGTGTTTATGCTTCGGGGCTCGAAACGCCTCGCCAAATGGCTTTGGCAGACAATGGTGTTGTCTTTGTGGGATCCATGCATGATAAAGTGTATGCCTTAGAACCCAGCACTGATCTGAAAAAAGCACAAAAAATTGATGTTATCGCGAAAAATCTGAATTATCCTAATGGGGTTGCTTTTCGCGATGGAACACTTTATGTGGCTGAAATCCAAAAAATTTCAGCTTATCAGGATATACTGAATCATTTAAATCAGCCATTATTGCCTAAAATTGTCAGTACAGCATTGCCCGATAAAACATGGCATGGATTTCGCTATATTAAATTTGGGCCTGATGGCTGGCTGTATATGGGGATTGGAATGCCTTGTAATACCTGTATTCAGGAAGATAAACGTTTTGGTACGCTGAGTCGAATTTCTTTGCAGCAACCAGAAAAGTTAGAGGTGTTTGCTCGTGGATTGCGTAATTCTGTTGGTTTTGCTTGGGATCCTGATGATAAGTCGTTGTGGTTTACGGATAATGGACAAGATTTACTTGGAGATAAATTACCTCCAGAAGAGTTAAATAGAGCTTCCAAAGCTGATATAAATTTTGGATTTCCTTTTTTCTATGGCAACAATGTGCCAGCACCGCATTATGATGGCTTAAACGCGCCCAAAGAGGCGACTCCACCTGCTCTTGAGCTGCCAGCACATATGGCACCTTTAGGCATGACTTTTTATACTGGACATACATTTCCTGCTGATTACCATGATGTTATTTTTATTGCGTTGCATGGTTCATGGAACCGTTCAACCAAAGTGGGTTATAAAGTGATTCGAGTGAATCATCAAGGAGAAAAAGTCATCGGGTATGAAACTTTTATGTCAGGTTGGCTAGAAAAAAATGAACAAGTGTGGGGACGTCCTGTTGATGTATTAGTCATGCCTGACGGTGCTTTACTTATTTCAGATGATATGAGCGGTGTGATTTACCGAGTGAGTTATAAAGAGCCGCAGTTAAATAAAAAGGAGGGTGCAAAATGACGGCACTGAAAGAAAGCTTTTCCAATTTACTCAAAGATATAATGCCTGTGGGTGCGGGCGGCTTATTTTTTATTCAAATGTTCTCAACATTAGGCTTTAGTGTTTTATATTCTACTTTGGTATTGTATATGACTGGGGCATTAGGTTTTCAATATACCACGGCAAATAGTATTATGGGGGTGTTTATTGCCTTTAATTTTGCGTTGCATTTGTTGGGTGGCTATTTTGGTGGACGCTTTTTAACCAATCGCACATTATTTTGTGTTGGAATGTTGGTGCAATTAGTGGGAGCGCTTTTGCTTATGTCTCCAACGCCATTTATGTTGTATTGGGGATTGGCACTTTTCTTGACCGGTGCAGGTTTAAATGTAACATGCTTAAATTGCATGGTGACTCAACTGTTTGAGCCTAATGATAAACGCCGAGAAGCCGCTTTTTTGTGGAATTATAGTGGTATGAATATTGGTTTCTTTGTTGGATTTTCTATGAGCGGGCATTTTCAGCTGACGGGAGAATATGGCCAATTATTTATGTGGAGTGGTATTGGTTATGTGGGTTCATTAGCTTTAATGATGGTTCATTGGCGAAAGTTAGGTGATCGGCAAACTATTTTAAGTCGCGCTTCGTCAGCAGAAAGTTTAAAAAGAGGCTTATTTGGCCTGCTCTTGATTGCTATTATGATTCCTGCGATTCATTTTTTTACTCGACACGCGTCTTTTAGTAATAATCTTGTTTTGGTTTGCGGCGCTTTGATGCTTTTCTGCTTAGTCATGTTGGCTTTTAAACAGACAGTGGACGCACGTCGAAAAATGTTTGCCTATTTAATTTTTGCGGTGGCTGCATTATTTTTTTGGTCTTTATATCATGTTCAAGCCATGGGATTAACATTATTTATTGAACATAATGTGGCGAATACTTTATGGGGCTATGTTATTCCACCTCAATGGGTGCAAAATCTTAATACTGTTGTTATTGTGATTGGCGGACCTCTCTTAAGTATTCTTTTTCGTGTACTAAGAAAGCGTGGCTTTGAAATTTCCTTACCTTTTCAGTTTGCACTGGCTTTAGTTTTAATTGGATTTGGTTTTGTGATTATGCCTATTGGTATTGCCTGGGCAAATCCAGAGGGCATGACTAATTTTAACTGGGTTATTGCTTGTTATATTTTTCAAAGTTTAGGGGAATTATTTTTAGGGCCCATTGGTTATGCTATGGTGGGACAGATGGCACCCATTTCTTTGCAAGGTGTTATGATGGGAACTTGGATGATGTTAAGCGGGGTCGGTGGCGCGCTTTCACATTATTTCTCTAATATGATGGTATCTGATGTCAGTTCTTCACCTTTGCTGACTAATCCTAGCTTTAGCCATACTTTTGGTTTAATTGGTTGGATGGCTGTTATCGCAGGTGGTGTTTTGTTTTTATGTTTTCCTTGGGTTTATGCTTTAACCTATGGGAAATCTATAAAAGAAATGAAAAAATTTAACAAGCAACATGTGGAAAATCAGACAATCGGGGCATGAGCAACAGCGCTCACTAGCTGATCATAGAGATCCTTATGAGCGTGATAGAACTCGCCTCATTCACAGTGAAGCTTTTCGCCGTTTACAACGTAAAACTCAGATTTTTGGTGCGGCAGAAGGTGATTTTCATCGCACTCGATTAACTCATTCTTTGGAAGTAGATTCTATTGCACGCAGTTTAGTGCATAATTTACGTAGAAAAAATATAGAAAAATCGCAACTGTCGTTATTGCCTTCAGACGACTTAATGACGGCAATTGCGCTCTCACACGACATTGGACACACACCTTTTGGACATGGAGGAGAGTCCGCATTAAATTATATGATGCGTGACCATGGAGGATTTGAAAGCAATGGGCAGACATTACGCTTATTAACGAAACTTGAAACGAGCTATAACCCTTTTGGTTTAGATTTAACACGGCGTACCCTATTGGGTATTTTGAAATATCCGCAAGCCTATTCTCACTTTTCACGTAAAAATGCTGCTCACTCACATCATGGACATGTCAATATTAATGATTGGGTTCCTCCTAAATGTTATCTTGATGAAGAGCAGCCAGAAATTGATTGGATACTCGAACCTTTAAGCGCATACGATAAAACGTTGTTTCAAAGTGTTTTTGAAGAAAAGACACTTTATCACTCACTCGATTGTTCTATTATGAACATTGCGGATGATATTGCTTATGGTGTGCATGATTTGGAAGATGCTATTTATTTGGGACTTATGCGTCGAGAACAAATGAATTTTCCTTTATTAACGGAATTGTTCGAAAAAGCTTTTCCCAAAGGAACACTTTCTTCATTAACATCAACAGAACTATTAGATAATCTATTTCATGTGAATCCTGCAAGACGCAAAGAAGCAATAGGGGATCTGGTGAATGGTTTTATTACTTCAACTTTTTTAATGATAGTAAATGTTGATTTTCAAGAGCCTTTGTTGCGTTATAATGCCCAATTATTACCAGAATTTGCTACACTGCTTAAGTATTTTAAAGACGTTGTTTTTGAATATGTAATTAACTCACATGAAAGCCGTGTCACTGAGTATGGCGGTCAAACCGTTATTCGTCGTTTATTTGAAGCGGTTGCTTCTAATCCAGAACAATTGTTGAATCTTATGTATCGAGAAAGTTATCAAAAGGCCACTTCGGACAAAGAAGGCATGCGCGTTATTTGTGATTACATTGCAAGTATGACCGATGATTACGCGCATCACTTACATGAGCGGCTTTTTGGGTTTGGTCATCAAATGCGTTTTTGACTTTTTCTCAGAGGAATACGCCAGCAAATCTGTGTTAAGATAAAACTAATCAGGATTGCAG
>JAJZTL010000043.1 GCA_021848965.1 Pseudomonadota bacterium | reverse complement strand
CTGAAAAAACGTGAAAAACAGGAGGAAACTATGGCATAATTTTACTCCATTTTTATAGAGCATTGGGTTAGATTTTTAATGATTCAATAGTTGTCCGCCGTAGGGAATTATAATTGACCGCCAACACCTGGATCAGAAACATATGATACTACCTGATTAAAATTGAACCAGTTAAATATGACGCGATATATCCGACAAGATGCTGTTATTTTTTGAGTAAGATAATGAGTCTTGGAGCACGCGCAAGGAAGCGCGTGCAATAGAAGTCCAATTGAGCTCGCCCAGCGGCGATAGAGCGAAAAAAACGTTAAAATTAACTGGCTAGAAGAAATCAGATAAAATAGAGACCTCATGTTATTTACCACAATAAAAGGAGATCTCTATGCAGATTAAAAGCCTGCGAATAATATCTTATCGCAGTTGGCCAATTGATGAAACAGTTTTATCCCCCAAAGCGCAAGAAAAAGAGAAGAAGCTCAAACAATATGAACAGTTACGAGAAGAAGGTTGTTCAGAAAAGACGGCATTAGAATTCGTCGGTATTTCTCGTCCCACGTATTTTCGATGGAAAAAAGAACGCCTTGAATCACGGGCCGCTCTTGAAGCTAAATCACGTGCTCCCATCAAGAGACGCAAGAAACAATGGACAAAGCAACTTGAACAGCAGGTCCTTTTTTTAAGAAATAAATTTCCGCAGTGGGGAAAATTAAAAATCACCGAAATTTTAAGGCGAGAATATGGGCGCAAAGAACATGAAAGTACCATAGGGAGAATCATTTCGCACCTGATCAAAAAGGGAAAAATAAAGCCGGTTAAATTTTATTATGGCCACACAAGACAAAAGAAAGCGCGTTCTTTTCACGGACATGCGAAGCGATTGAAAAAGGGAATGAAAGCCAAAATTGCGGGGGAATTGATTCAAATCAATCATATGAAAGTTTATCTTCTGAGTGGCGTTCGAGTCGCTCATTTTCAAGCGACTTGTCCTGTCACAAAAATCACCTACACAAAAATGTATTATCGAGCAACCAGTCGATGTGCTAAAGATTTTCTTCATTATATTCAGCGGTTGTTTCCGTTTGCTATTTTATCTATACAGGTAGATGGCGGAAGTGAATTTAGACAACATTTTGAAAAAGAATGCGAAATACTGAAAATCCCCCTTTTTGTATTACCGCCTCGTTCGCCTGAGCTAAACGGCAATGTGGAACGACGTAATGGGACCTTTCGATATGAATTTTATTCCACTTACTCTGGAATTCCCACTGTTATTGAGGCACAAAAAGAATTGGAAAAATATACACAATTTTATAATACTTTTCGTCCCCATCAGTCTTTAAATCAGATGACATCCATGGCATACTGGCAGTCGACTTTTCAGGAGGTCTCAAAGTCTCATATGTATTGAACCAGATCAGATCTATCTTACTGTAAATTTTCGACGTAAAATCAGTATGACGGTAGAATTGTGACCAACCTTTTAGCTTTTGGTTCAGTTTTTCTACTTTATCAATCTTGCTTGTGCTGTAATCTCCTGTTAAAAGTTTACTCAGTGCATGAGTGAACGCTTTAGCTTTCTCATGTGGAATGCCTGTGACTACTCGCATACTGCCTTTAGGCCCTCGCTTTCGTATGATGCGATGTCCGAGGAAAATAAATCCATCGTTCACATGTGTAATATGAGTTTTATCTATATTTAATGTGAGTTTCAGTTTACCTTCTAAGAAATCGCGACATTCATCACGGATAGCTTCAGCTTCTTGTTTACTACCTTTGACAATAATGACAAAGTCATCGGCATATCGACAATAGGCTACCGCCGGCTTCCACTGCCGATCTTCCTCTTTGGCAATTGGGCGCTCAATCTTGATACTGTGATTCCAATACCAGCGATCTTTACGCGCTTTCTTCCCCAGATAAATTCCATCCAGATACTGATCAAATTCATTCAACATGATATTAGACAGTAGTGGCGAAATTACCCCACCTTGCGGAACGCCTTCACTGGCTGCACAGAATAAATTGCGCTCTATATGTCCGGCTTTGATGAATCGCCAAAGCAGGTTATTAAATCGCTGGCAACTGATGCGCTTACGCACACAGCGCATGAGTAATTTATGGTGAACTGTGTCAAAGTAACTTGATAGATCGCCTTCTATTACCCACCGTCCTCTCGTTTCACTCCCATCAGTCAATTGTATTTTGACCGTTCGAATGGCGTGATGAACGCTACGTTCTGGTCTGAAACCATAGGATAATGAGTGGAACTCATTTTCCCATATAGGTTCCATAGCCATTAGCATGGCACGTTGCACTATTCTGTCTTTCAGTGTCGGGATCCCCAGGGTGAACGCGTATAAATTCCAATAAAATCAAGGTTTGTAGGTGGTTTTTGTAGGGGCGGGTCTTGTGCCCGCCCGAAAATGCACAGTTTTTATCAATATTGGCGGGTAGGCACAAGACCTACCCCTACGTTTAGCGATTTCATTGGCAATTTGAACAAAAATTTTAATGTTTTATGTGCTAAAGGCCTTTATTTTACAAGAATTTAGACGCGTTAGCCCTGTCGTGTTCCTGATTTGTTAAATTCAAAACATTAATAATTTCAGGCAGTTCTTGCCATGGTAATGCCATAATACGCTCTGATAATAAGCGCTTGCGTGGTGTGCGGCAAACAACATAAGCTAAATCCAGACAAGAATATTCTTGCAAGAATTTTTTCAAATGTCGGCAGTCATGCATGTTAGGATTCTCTGTCCATTTAACCTCAATAGGAAGAAATTTGTGATGTTTTTCAATGACATAATCAATTTCTGGCCCACTATGATCTCGCCAATAGCGTAAATTGCTCTGCGGACTATATAGTCGAATATATCGGGATAACTCCAGGCCAACAAACTGCTCAAATCGCAATCCATATGTCTTTTCAGATAAACGCGCTCCTTCTTTTGCACAAATTCTTTGAACACCAATATCAAAAAATAAATATTTTGGTGCTTTGCTAAGACGCCTCCTCGACGAGGGTGAGGTATGAACAGGTAGAATTTTTTCGGCAATTAACGTATCTTCAAGAATTTGAAAATATTCGTTAATCAAATGGACATTCACCCCTACATCTTGCGACAATTGCGCGATATTAATGATATTGCCATTTTCAATGGCGGCCAACTCTAAAAAACGAGAAAAGGCTGTTAAATTTCGTGCTAATGCTTCTTGCCTAATTTCTTCTTCTAGATAAATATCTGTATAAGCCAGTAAATCATTTTCTTTATCAAGTTCATTTTGCTCAAAAAATATAGAAGGCATAGAGCCATATTGCAGCAAGGATTCAAGGGAAATATTGAAAGAGTCTTGCGAGTTCATTTCCAATAATGTGAGGGCGTCTAACTGCAGTTTAATGACACGTCCGGGGAGCAAATTGATATCACCATCGGTTCTTTTTTTTAATTTTCTTGCGGACGAACCCGTCAGAATAAATTGAGCACGTTGGTTGTCAATTAAATATTGAGCTATGTCTATAATATCAGGCACTTTTTGTACTTCATCAATAATAACCAAAGGTTGACTTTGTGGGTTAACTGTTTTCCAATATGCCTCAATTTCATCACTTAAGCTATCTGGCGAACGTTCAAATTGTCGACGTACCCTGGGTTGAATAAAGTTATAGTAAAAAGCACATTTATCTTGGTATTTTTTGAGTAGAGTTGTTTTTCCTGTTTGACGAGCGCCCAATAAAATCACGCTTTTACCTCGTTCTAAAGCATGTTTTAAAGGTTCTTCAAGTAAACGCTTTAAATATATCATGAGTGGTAAGATAGCATGAAAACTGAAATTATACAAAAATACTCAGAATTTCATTGAAAATATAAAAAACAACTCAGAATTTCAGTAAAATAATCATGCTGATACTTCTAGCGTGTCGTTATTGCTTTCTTCCTCTTCTACAGGCATTTCATCTACCGGTTGTACGCCAACTAGCTTTTCTTGATTTGTTAGACGAATTAAACGAACACCTTGTGTATTTCGGCCAACACTCGCAATATCACGAGCACGTATGCGAACTAATGTGCCTCGATCGGTAATCAGCATGACTTCATTTTGATCATTCACTTGTACAGAGCGCACGACTTTGCCGTTTCTTTCACTGACTTGAATAGATATAACACCACGGGTTCCGCGGTTGGTTAGACGATATTGGGTCAGAGGAGTACGTTTGCCATAACCATTTTCTGTAGCGGTCAAAATTTCCTTATCGTCATCAGGAACCAATAGCTCAATGACTTTTTGCTCGGATTCTAAGCGCATGCCACGCACGCCACGTGCTGTACGCCCCATCGGGCGTACTTTAGACTCGTCAAAACGAACTACTTGACCCGCATCACTGAAGAGCATAATTTGCTGTTGACCATTCGTGATAGCAGCTCCAATTAAATGATCGCCTTCATCTAATTCGACTGCTTTAACTCCACCTGAACGTGGTTTTGAAAAATACTGGAGAGAGACTTTTTTAATGACACCATTGGCTGTTGCCATAACAACATACGTATCCGTATCATAGGCTTTAATCGGAAGCAGGTTGGTAATGCGTTCACCTTCGGCTAACGGTAAAATATTTACAATCGGGCGTCCGCGAGCGATTCTGCTGGCTTCCGGTAATGTATATACTTTTGCCCAATAGAGGCGACCGTAGTTTGAGAAGCATAATAATGTATCGTGAGTATGGGTCACCACTAAATGAGTCATAATGTCTTCTTCTTTGACATCAGCAGCTGATTTTCCTTTTCCGCCTCTCTTTTGAGCGCTATAAAGACTGAGAGGTTGATATTTGACATACCCTTGATGCGAAAGCGTGACAACCACATCTTCTGGTGTAATAAAATCTTCTTGGTTTAAATCCGTTTCAAGCATCGTAATTTCCGTGCGACGCGCATCACCAAATTCATTTTTAATGTCTTCGAGTTCTTGTCGAATAACTTGCATGAGTTTTTCGGGAGACCTTAAGATGCTTAATAACTCTTCGATCACCGCTAATAACGCTTTATATTCTTCTATAATTTTGTCTTGTTCTAAAGCTGTGAGGCGATGAAGGCGCAGTTCTAAGATAGCTTGAGCTTGTTTTGCAGACAACCAATAACCTTCGGCGGTTAACCCAGAACGCTCCGATAATCCCAAAGATTCAATAAACTGAGGAAGCGATGTGCCGGTTCCTGTTCCAACGTTTTCTAACAAAGCTTGAACGAGTCCAGGCTTCCAAGGTTTAGCTAACAAACGTTCTTTCGCTTCTGCCGGTGTGCGAGAGGTTTTGATGAGTTCAATCATTTCATCAATATTGGCTAAAGCAACCCCTAAACCTTCTAAAAGGTGGGCTTTTTCTCGTGTTTTATTTAGATCAAATAAAGTACGCCGAGTGACAACTTCGCGTCGATGCTTTAAAAAAGCGTCGAGAATTTGCTTTAAATTCAGAATTTTTGGTTGTCCATCAACCAAAGCAACCACATTGAATCCAAAAGTCACTTGCATTTGAGTTTGCGTATAGAGATGGTTTAATACCACATCCAGATTTTCTCCACGGCGTAGTTCGATGACAATACGCATACCTTCGCGATCGGATTCATCACGTAATGCCGTAATGCCTTCGATTTGTTTGTCTTTTACTAACTCTGCAATACGTTCGATTAATCGTGCTTTATTCACCTGATAAGGTAGTTCTGTAACAATAATAGATTGCTTATCATTTTTTTCATTGATTTCTGTCGTGGTTCTCGCTCGAACGAAAATACGTCCACGTCCTGTGCGATAGGCTTCGGCAATGCCTGATTTGCCTGCAATAATTCCGGCTGTTGGAAAATCAGGTCCAGGAACATAATGCATTAAATCTTCAATAGAAAGCTCGGGATTATCAATAATAGCAATACAAGCATTGATGACTTCGCTCAGGTTATGGGGAGGAATATTAGTGGCCATACCTACGGCAATTCCTGACGAGCCATTAATGAGAAGATTAGGAATTCGAGCGGGTAATACCGTGGGTGCAAATTCTGTTTCGTCATAGTTAGGAACAAAATCTACCGTATCTTTATCCAAATCAGAGAGTAGGCTATGAGCAATTTTAGCTAAGCGAACTTCGGTATAACGCATAGCAGCGGGAGCATCGCCATCGACAGAACCAAAGTTTCCTTGGCCATCAATCAGCATGTAACGCATCGAAAAAGGTTGTGCCATACGTACCATTGTATCGTAAACTGCAGTGTCTCCATGAGGGTGATATTTACCGATGACATCCCCCACAATACGCGCCGATTTCTTATAAGGCTTATCTGAATCATTGCCCAGTTCGCTCATGGCGTAAAGTACACGTCGATGCACGGGCTTTAAACCATCACGTACGTCTGGAAGAGCGCGTCCAACAATGACGCTCATAGCGTAGTCAAGATAAGATTGTTTAAGCTCGTTTTCTATAGAGACAGACAGAATTTCTTTGGCAGTATTTGTCATAGTATTAATACATTATTGTTCAAGTTTTAAATAAGCGAAAATTATACCAGAAGCTGCTTGGTTAATAAACTTCGTTATCTTAATTTAATGACTAAGAATGGATCTTGGATTCGTTGTTTCTAGATGGGGCGCTGCTGTGGGAGGGGGCGTTTTGGCTATTTTTTCATTGACAGGAGTTGTCTTAATCTTTAAACCATTAACTTTGGCTACGGCTTCCACTGCTTTGACTAATTCGTGATCTTTGCCATTGATTTCAATAACTTTTTCAGTAGGATAAAGCTTGATATAAGAGTCGATGATAGTTTTTGCCATTTTGCGATATTGATCGGCTGGATTTTTTCCGTCAACAAGTGTTTTCCAGTCTGTCCCGGAGGAAATAGAGTCTTTTTCTATTTTCATTAAAGATTTTGTGCCCACCATGAGATGGTCTACGTTTGCATCGGATGTATCTGTTTGCAGTTCTATTTTTTCTTTTGTACTGGTGGTATTTAAAGAGCTTTTTATAACAGGTTCCAGATCTTTTAATTTTTCTTTAAATTCTTTACGTAAATCAAGAGTTTTGGCTGTACTAGAAAGGGTGGCTGCAGTGGCTTTAGAAGCAGCGAGCGCTTTTTTTGCGTCTAGGTAAGCTTTAAGTGAAGGATATGCCGTGGTTGCAACCATGCGGCAATCTTTTACCTTGGGGGAGTGGTTTGCATTATATCGCCCTATCCCAGTGTCTAAATTTTCTCGTTCCGGACTATATTTTAGCGTTTTGCCACCACAGTGACCATGGTAATTGACTATTTCAATATCTGGATATGTAGGCCATTTATCATCATCAAAAACTTCAGGCTCAGCACGATTCCAACATAAAAACAAGAGGGGGGCTTCTGCGCGATGTTCTTTCGTCATATTTTCACCGCCGAACCCACTAGAGTATTGGCCCCCTATGTAACGCCACTCCTGATTTATAATTTTTTCATATTTCCCCGGGGTTTGTACCAACTCTTTAAATTTTTTATTCACCGCGTCAATGGTTTGACATAGCTCTTCAGGGGTTCCATCTTTATATGTGATCCCCTTTAAAAAATCATCTTTGTATTTTTCAATTAAAGCTTTTAGTGTTGCAGGCCCTGAGATTGCATGATTACAGATATTTATTTTTTTCATTTTGCCATCGGCATCGGCTTCAATACTATAAGAGACAGGCTCAATACGTTGTCTGTAGTTTTTTTTAGCTGCTTCAAGTAAATCTTTTTCTTTATCAGTAAGAACGTCAAGAGGGGCGTCTAACATTTTTTGCATATTAATCAAGGAATTTGATTGTGCATCAAGTCCATTGTCTTCACGTAAAAAGTAATCATCATGGTTGGATAAAGACACTCGATAATTTAGTCCATTTTTCTCTAAATGTTGCAAAAGATAAAGCGTAATAAAGTCATTAGGTCCTCTATCGGCAAGAACGTCACCAATAAGATGAAGAAGGGCATCCTTATTGGCTTCAGTAACTTTTATATTGTCTATGGCTTTTTTGATTTTATCGAGGTTTTCTCTTAGAGATTTATATTTTTTACCGCCTTTAGTATATTCACGAGCGTTCCTATCCGTATCATCTTTTTTATACTCTGCAAACCACTCCAAATGCTTTTTATTTTCTTCAACAAGAGTGCGATAATTATCTTCAGAGATCTCAATAAGACCTTGTTGACATAAAATATTAGCAATAAGCTCCGGGCAACCATTTAGATCCCCTAGAATAATTTCTTTGGGATTGCCTGAAGCAACACTTTTCCACTTTCCGTCTTTTTTCGGAGGTTTTGTAAGGTCAAGATTATCAATTGTGGTAACATTTTTTGGCTTTGCAGGTAACATAGAAACTTCACATAAAAATTATAATTTGCTTATACTCTATATTTTAATGCATAAGAAGAAAATTTCATATTTATATTTTTTGTAAAAAAATCTTTCAATTTGTTGGTATTTTTTTTAAAAAGCAGCTAGAATATTCAGCTTTTTGAAGCTTAATTTTTATTCAAATTTTATATATGGCAAATATAGGTAAACAAACTGCGAAGCAAGGAGTGGGGGCTCATGAAGGGGCTGCCCCTTCGAGTGAAGAGCAAGAGCAACAGCGTTCTCAACTGAAAAAGCTTATTCTTTTAGGAAAAGAGCAAGGTTATCTTACGTACGCTCAGATTAATGACTTATTGCCCAATATTGTTGATACAGAGCATTTCGATGCTTTAATTGGCATGTTGGAAGACATGAATGTTATTGCACGTGAAAAGCCACCGACTGAAGATGAAATGGTTTTGTTGGGTAGTACTGAAGAGGTACCTGAGGACGTTGAAGAGGCTGCGGCAGTTCTTGCATCAGTTGATCAAGAAACTGGACGTACCACAGATCCTGTTCGTATGTACATGCGCGAAATGGGAACAGTGGAACTGTTGACTCGAGAAGGAGAAGTCAAGATTGCTCAACGCATTGAGGAAGGTGCGCGACAAGTACTCAATTCACTGGCTTACTATCCTGAAACCGTAGAAATGGTTTTACAGCAGTATCAAGCTGTTCAGGATGGAACATTGCGTTTAGGAGAATTAATTAGCGGTTTTGTTTCTGATAATGAAGAGGATAGTCAAGAGTTACCTCCAGAAATGTTGCTAGATGAAGAAAGCCTTTTAAATGCGAGCTTAGATGAGCTTGATGATGAAGTGCCTGAAGATGTGGATGCTGTGGAAACAGGTCCTAATCCTGAAGAGGCTCGTGCCTATTTTGATGAGCTTACAGAAACATGGACGCAAGCCAAAAAAGATCAAATGGAACATGGTCGTCAACATGCTAAGAGTAAGAAAAGTGCTGCGGCTATGGCAGAAGTTTTCTTGAAGTTGAAGTTAACTCCAAGGCAAATGGAGCGTCTTACAGCGCATATTCGATCTTTATTGAAGCATATTCGTGAGCATGAGCGTGTTATTATGCGCATTTGTGTTGAAAAGGGAAGCATGCCCAAGCAAGTATTTGTTAAGTCCTTCCCTAATCATGAAATTGATCTCGATTGGATAACGCGGCATTTACCTGAAGGAAAGCACGCTTTTACAACAGACAAATTACTGCCATATATAGATGAAATTCAAAGACATCAAAAGAAACTGATTAAGTTAGAAAAAGAATATGGATTAACTATTGCAGAAATGCGATCAATTAATCGAAAAATGTCTTTGGGTGAAGCAAAAGCGCGAAGAGCAAAAAAAGAAATGATTGAAGCAAACTTGCGGCTCGTTATTTCTATTGCTAAAAAATATACCAATCGTGGGTTACAGTTCCTGGATCTTATTCAAGAAGGAAATATTGGCTTGATGAAGGCGGTAGATAAATTTGAATACCGTCGAGGTTATAAATTTTCTACTTATGCGACATGGTGGATTCGTCAGGCAATCACACGGTCTATTGCTGATCAGGCGCGTACGATTCGAATTCCAGTTCATATGATTGAAACTATCAATAAATTGAATCGTATTTCGCGACAAATTTTACAAGAAACAGGTGTGGAGCCCTCTCCTGAAGAATTAGCGAAGAAGATGGATTTATCGGAAGATAAAATTCGAAAAATCTTGAAAATTGCTAAAGAACCTATTTCTATGGCAACGCCTGTAGGTGATGATGAAGAATCACGTTTAGAGGATTTCATTGAGGATGATGTTGTCGATTCTCCTGTGGATAGCGCAATGAATGCAGGTCTGCGAGAAGCAACATTAGAGGTTCTAGCCACATTAACACCTCGTGAAGCCAAAGTATTGAGAATGCGTTTTGGTATTGATATGAATACAGATCACACGCTTGAAGAAGTGGGTAAGCAATTTGATGTAACGCGTGAAAGAATACGTCAGATTGAAGCAAAAGCGTTAAGGAAACTGCGCCACCCAACGCGTTCAGAAAAACTATGGAGCTTCTTAGAAGCAAAGAAAGAGGAATAGGATTGCAATATTTTTTTGGGTAAGTTAAAATTGCACGATATTTTTTAGTATTTTTAATATTTTTATGAGGTAAGTAATGGCGCTCAGTAGTGCAGATAAATTAGATATTATCAAAGAGTTTAACCGTTTTGAAGGTGATACGGGATCTACAGAAGTTCAAGTGGCTTTGATGACGCGTCGAATTCAGAGTTTAACAGCTTATTTTAAGCAACAACCGAAAGATATTCATTCACGTCGTGGCTTGCAAACACTTGTAAATCAGCGCCGTAAGTTATTGAGCTATCTTAAAAGAACAGATTTAGCAAGATATATGATCCTGATTAAGAAATTATCTATTCGAGATTCATATTAATTTATTATGTATTATAGGGCGAATGTTATTCGCCCCTACGCGAATAACATTCGTATGTGCGAATCTTATGAGTAATGCGTATATATTAAATTTAAATGTTTTTATAAGGCGCTTAATGAATGGCGCCTTTTTTTTATTTATTAGAGATGGGTTAAGAGGAAATTTGCGTGAAAAAAATAATTAAGCAATGGCAATTTGGTGAACATGTTTTAACATTAGAAACAGGTGAAATAGCAAGACAAGCCGATGGTGCTGTGCTTGTAACTATGGGTGGGACAGCGGTATTAGTAACGGCTGTTTTTAAAAAAGAAGTTAATCCTTCTCAAGATTTTTTCCCTTTGACCGTGCATTATCAAGAAAAATATTATGCAGCGGGACGTATTCCTGGCGGCTTTTTGAAAAGAGAAGGACGTCCTAGCGAATATGAAACATTGGTTGCACGTCTCATTGATAGACCATTAAGACCTTTATTTCCTGAAGGATTTTTCAATGAAGTTCAAGTGATAGCAACATTAATGTCCTACAATCCTGAAGTGCCTGCAGATATTCTTGCTTTGATTGGGGCCTCGGCTGCGTTGTCGATTTCAGGTATACCTTTTATGGGGCCAATTGCTGCAGCACGTGTGGGATACAAAGATGGCATTTATTTATTAAATCCAAGTTGGAAACAATTGGCGGACTCTGAATTAGACTTAGTCGTTTCAGGAACGTCTAAAGCTATTTTAATGGTAGAGTCTGAAGCAAAAGAATTGTCTGAAGATGTGATGTTAGGTGCTGTATTATTTGGCCATGAAATGATGCAAGGCGTTATTCGCTTGATTCAGGAAATGGCTGAAGAAGTAAGAGCAGGTGGAAAAGCACCTTTTGCTTGGGCTCCGTCAGCCGTTGAT
The DNA here is from genome assembly GCA_021848965.1 of Pseudomonadota bacterium. Lineage (GTDB taxonomy): Bacteria > Pseudomonadota > Gammaproteobacteria > Legionellales > Legionellaceae > CABHON01. The sequence goes on along the minus strand of JAJZTL010000043.1, from coordinate 6,205 downwards.
ACAGAATTTAATGAAAGAGTTGAAAAAATCATTTACGAAGATGTTGCGAATGCCTATCTCATTCGCGATAAGTTACAACGTCAGCAACAGCTTAAAATTGTTCGTGAAAAAGCGGTAACAACGTTAACAGCAGAAAATGAAGCTTGGACAGCGGATTGTATTCTCAAAACGGTGGAAGGTTTAGAAAGTAAAATTGTAAGAAGCCGTATTTTGGCAGGCGAACCACGTATTGATGGTCGCGATTTATATACAGTGCGCCCTATTTCTGTTCGCACGGGAGTTTTACCGCGCACGCATGGTTCAGCATTATTTACTCGTGGAGAAACTCAAGCTTTAGTCGTTGCAACATTAGGTAACGAGCGAGATGCCCAAATGATTGATGCTCTTGATGGTGAGCGTTATGATCGTTTTATGCTGCACTACAATTTTCCTTCTTATTCTGTTGGCGAAGTTTCAATGGTCAGCAGTCCTAAACGCCGCGAAATTGGTCACGGTAATTTGGCGAAGCGAGGAGTGTCTGCAGTATTACCGAATGAAAAAGCCTTTCCGTACGTTATTCGTGTGGTTTCCGAAATCACTGAATCGAATGGTTCTAGTTCAATGGCATCAGTTTGTGGTTCTAGCTTAGCCTTAATGGATGCTGGAGTTCCTATCAAAGCACCTGTGGCTGGGGTAGCAATGGGATTAATTAAAGAAGGTGAAAAATTTGCAGTAATTACAGATATTTTAGGTGATGAAGATCATTTAGGTGATATGGATTTTAAAGTTGCAGGAACATCAAAAGGTGTAACCGCATTGCAAATGGATATCAAAGTAGATGGCATTACTAAAGAAATTATGGATGTAGCCTTATCTCAAGCATTAAAAGGGCGTTTGCATATTTTAGGTATCATGAATAGCTGTATTGATGAACCAAGAAAAGAGATGTCAGCTTATGCACCACGCATTGAGACAATGAAAATTCATCCAGATAAAATTCGTGATGTTATTGGGAAAGGCGGTGTAACTATTAAAGGAATTACTGAAAGTACCGGTGTAGTTGTTGATATTAATGATGACGGTGTTATTAAACTGTTTTCTTCCGATCTTCATGCTTTGGAAAAAGCAAAACAAATGATTTCTGATTTAACTGCAGAAGTAGAAATTGGTAAGACTTATCATGGTCGTGTAAGCAAAATCGTTGATTTTGGAGCCTTCATTACATTGATTCCTGGACGTGATGGTTTGTTACATATTTCTCAGATTTGTGAAGATCGTACTGGAAAGGTCACTGATAAACTACAAGAAGGACAACAAATTACTGTATTTGTTGATGATGTAGATAAACAAGGTCGCATTAAATTAATTTGGCAGAAAGAAGAAAGCCAAGAAAATGATGATACACTATAAACATAGAGGTTAATTCTGTTTGTATTAAAAATGTGGCGTAGTGCATGGGGGAAAATTTTAGGCGCCTTTTTTGGCTTTAGTATTGCAGGTCCTGTAGGCGCCATATTTGGTATATTTGTCGGTAATCTTTTTGATAAAGGACTTAGTTTTATGCAACCGACAAAACCAGGAGCCATACGAGGCCATACAAGGAAAGTATTTAATCATGTTACTTTTTCAGTAATGGGACATATCGCTAAATCAGATGGTCGAGTTTCAGAAAAAGAAATAGAAATTGCACGTGATGTGATGGCTACAATGAGGCTGAATTTGGCTGAAAAACGAGAAGCGATTGATTCTTTTTCGGAAGGAAAGCTCGCTTCTTTTCAGTTAGGTTTGGCATTAACTGAATTAACGCATGCCTGTCGTGATAAACCTACATTGCTTAAAATGTTTGTTGAAATACAATATAATGCGGTGATTTCATCGAATCATCGCGTTGACATTCATAAGCAACGCTTATTGAATCGTGTTTTTGAACAACTCGGCTTTATTCCTGTTTTTAATACTGACTTTTATAAACAAGGATCCTATAAACAACGAGCAGAACAGCAACGTTCACAGTACCAACAATACCAGCACTATGCACAAAGACCTCACGTGGATGAGGTGGCACTTGCATATAAAACATTAGAGATTTCTGAGCATTCAACGGCAGCTGAAATAAAAAAAGCTTATCGCAAGCAAATGAGTTTACATCATCCTGACAAGTTAATTGCCAAAGGTTTATCAGAAGCTCAAGTAAAGCAAGCCACAGAAAAAGCACAAAAAATTCAAGCAGCTTATGAGAGGATTCGACAGTTCAGAGGATTTTAAACCCGTCAATTCGCATGCCGTGTAAATTTAATAATTTAATAAGTGAGTGTTTTTATAGTTTTTTCCTGGGAATAGAAAAATTTACGAACGCAAAATTTCGCCGGTTAGCACATGACGAATCGGGGTCGGTTTTAATAAGCCACTGGTTTCACCCGGAATAATCCAATCAACATTATGATCAAAGATCTTTTGTGTATCTTCAAATGTACGGCAAGGAGGATGCCCGCTGATATTGGCACTAGTAGAAACCAAAGCATGTCCAGCTAATTGACATAGATGACTTGCAAGCGGGTGAGCTGTTATGCGTAACGCAATAGTATTGTCAGCGCTAATTAACCAAGAGGGGGTTTGTGAAGATGTTGGAAATACCCAAGTGATCGGCCCAGGCCAAGAGTTCTTGACCAGTTCTAACTGAATATTACTTAAATGTTTGCTATCAATAAAAGTGGTAATTTGTGTCCAGTCTGCGGCTATAAGAATAAAATGTTGGTGTTTAGAACGATGTTTTAAAGTTAAAACGCGATTGACTGCCGATTCATCAAAAGGATTGCAGCCCAAACCATACACGGCTTCAGTCGGATAAGCAAAGACAAAGTTTTCTTCTTTAATCTTTTGCTTAAAAGTATGAATGTCTGAATTTTTTAAGAGAGAGTTGTATTGCATAAAGTTGCTTTTTTTGCGTCAAATTTCTTTTTTCGTCGATGAAAAACAAAAGGAGGAAGAGATAATAGAACTAAACCTGCAACCAACATCCAAGGGTAGGCACTTTTCTGTCCTACATCAATACCATCAGGGGAAATAAAACCAACGGCTAAAGTAATGCAACAACCTATGATGCCAAGCAAGCCCACTATAAGCATGCCTGCTTTTTTTCCTCCAGGAATAGCAAAAAGCCGTTTTTGTTCGGGAGCTTTAAAACGTAAGTAAATACCGGTGGCAAACATAATAATATACATTAACATATAAATCTGAGAGGTGAGGGCTGTTAAAAACCAATAAGACCCATTAACGCTAGGCATAAATAAAAAAACAGCGCTTAACAAACTGACTAAAATGGCTTGGGCAATTAATAAAACAATAGGAGCACCATGAGAATTCGTCTTTTTAGCAATATTTGGAAGATGATCTTGTTCTGCTGCTACCAGCAAACCTTTTGTCGGGGCTATAATCCAATTGCTTAAACCGCCTAATCCGCCAAAAACAAGCATGATGGCGATTATGGGCATAAAGAAGGAGAGGTTATAACCTGAGAAAAATGCGTCAAATGCCTGCATGATGCCGGCAACAAGGCTAATGTTATTAGATGGAAGAACTATAGCAATAGAGAGCGCACCCATGAGTAATGTGCTGATGATAATTAGAGAGGAATAGGCTAAAGACTTGGGAAATGTTCGTTGCGGATCCGGAACATCATTTGCGTGCACGGTAGCAATTTCTATACCAGAAAAAGAAAGCATAATTGCAGTGAGAGATACCCAAAGATTTTTATCATGCCAATGAGGTAAAATATCTTCAGCGGAAAAATGAACTTGCATGGGATGACCCGAAAAAAACCAGACAAGGCCAAGAATTATAATTAATGCCATAGGAATCAATAAACCGGTTATGGCACAAAGATTGCTAAAAATAGCGGAAGAATGCATGCCTCTCAGGTTTATCCAAGTGGCTCCCCAAAATGCAACAAGAATGCAACTAATTAAGAAATATTTATTACTGGCTAGTTGCGGATCAATTAAATAGCCTATGGTGCTGGCAACAAAAGAAAGAATAGTAGGATACCAAATAACATTTTCTATCCATTGAAACCAAATAGCGAGAAAGCCCATTGAATCGCCAAATGCTTCTTTTACCCAAATATAGATTCCTCCTTGTTTTGGCCAGCCCGACGAAAGTTCTGCCGAAACTAAAGCGCAAGGAATCAGAAATAAAAGGGCGCCGAAAATAAAAAAGAAAATCAGTTGGCTGCCAAATAATGCTGTTGCAGGTAAATTTCGAATACTGTCGACAGAGACAACAGTAATGAGAGTAAGGCTAAACAGGGAAAGCGCTCTGGAATTTTTTTGTATTTCCATAATAAGCTCCTTTTTTATTTAGAAGTTAAAATACTTGCGAATCCACGCCGAGAGATCATGCGCTTCATCCATGCAAACACAATGTTCCATTGGATATGCATGGAAATCAACAGGATTAAAACCATTTTGGACGAGTTGAGCATGCGATGCTTTTGACCACTCATAATGTACAATTGTATCGTGTAAGCCCGCACCAAGAAAAAAAGGAGTGTTTTTCTGAATTAACGGCAGAGAGTGATTATGTGATAAACTCAGAGGAAGATAGGCTGATAAAGCAGCAACCCCAGCTAAAGGTTGAGGATAATTTAATCCAGTATGTAACGCCATTGCACCTCCTTGAGAAAATCCAGCTAATCCAATAGCATGAGCAGGAATTCCTTGAGCAATTTGCTCATCAATAACTGCTGCAATTGTTTTTTCAGACGCTAAAATGCCTTGAATGTCTTCATTTTCTATCGAAAAGTTAGAAGGAATATCATACCATGCCCGCATTTCTATGCCATTATTAAGTGTGACTGGCTGAATAGGTGCATTAAGAAAAACATGCCGTAAAGATAAATCAGAAAGCGGTAAACTATGCACAAGCATTTCCATGTCCATACTTTCAGCACCTAATCCATGCATCCAAATGATGCAAGCTTTCGCTTGTGATCGCGGTTCTTGAATTGATCCAATGGCGGTGTTGGTATTAACTTGAAGTGTTGTGTTTTTTACAGTTATCATAAAGAATGAATAAATTACTATAACAATAGCCAAATATTATATGTTAAATCGTAAAAAAAATATACTCTTTGTACTAAGAGCACAAAATTTTGTGGAGTGAAATAGATATTATGCAAGAAAAGTTTTTTAAAGTTTTACCAAAGATCATAGGAATGCTGCTCTTGGGGGCTCTGTTATCAAGTTGTGGGCAACGAGGTCCACTATATCTTCCTGAGAAAACGACAACAGAGCAATCGCAAAATAGCAGTAATAATAGTTAACTAGTAGAACTTACAGAACTTGAAGAAGAAACGGCTCCCAACGCATTGGTAGCAGACGATGCGTCATTAGCCGCAGTTCCTAAGACATTCACTGCTAAAAGAAAAAGTATTTTTTCATTTTGAACGCGGGTTTGAAAAAGTTGATAATTGATTTCATTCAGTAAAACAAGCTGTTCTTTTGCAATAGCAACCGGCGAAGCTGACATCATGTTAGTTAGCCATTGGTTGGTTGGTACTTGTCCAACACCGGCAGGCGCAGTATTATTCATTCTTCTCATCACCATGGTCGCGTCGCTGGTCCAAGGGCTCACGCCTGTTGCTGGATTGGCGGAGTGATTCGTAATAATGTATTGAAGAACTTCAAGAGCCGCACCGAGCGTTGCCATTGATGAGGCGTTTGATAACTTATAATTAAATAAAGCACTAGTGTTTGTATTCACTGTGTCATAGTCGGCAGTTTGAATACCACTGGTGATATTATTAACGATATTATTTATGGTTGTATACGAAGCTTTATTGGTGAAAGTGGGGGCAACTAGGGCATATAGCCATTTTATGGCATAACTTGCTTGCTCTGAATTCGTATTGTACACATCCATAAATGTACTTGGGTCAAAAATAGCAAGATCATCTTCTGAAGGGGCTGTGAAAAAAGAGCTAGTATTAAAGTTATAAGTCACATTGCCATCGCTAACGGTAGCAGGTACATTAAGTAGTTGGCTAGCTATGCTAAAAGTAGTTGGCGTGGTAAAACTGCTTTGAAGATAGCCGCTGCTTATGCTATTTCCTGGTATGCCAAGGGAAGTATCAAAAGTTCCAGCAACTGTTTCAAGGACGCTTGCAGCTAGGGTGTTAGGTATCGTTGTTGTTGTTGTTCCATCACTCGAAGTGCTTGGAACTCCAACA
>JAJZTL010000142.1 GCA_021848965.1 Pseudomonadota bacterium | reverse complement strand
GGCAATATTAAATCAAGGGTAGGGAAAACAGTCATCCAGAATAAAGAGCAGATGCGCGCCTTATTGACAGCTGCACTTAGACGACTGCAGAGAAATCCTGATATTGTCCAGGGATTCTTGTTTCACCCCGAATGCAGATATGCTATTTAGTGACTTTACTTTAAGTAGGCTTAGTAAACCCGCATGATTTAACAATCACTATAATCTTTTTGTATAATTTTTATTGACAACATGATAACATTTCATAATTTGTTTTTGTTTTTCATATTTTTGGTATTTATACTTGGTGGTTATGTATTTTACAATGCTCCTTTATGTTTTGATTTTGTTATAATTTATATATCCTTTGTATCTGGCTACTTGATATATAGATATCGAATTATAACAATCAGTCATACTAATAAAAAAATTATTACTTATTCTGGTTCAAAGTTACATATAATGCGAGCCAACCAAATAAAGAAAATACTAATTTATACGATTGCTTTTGAGTTGTTAATTTTAATTAATAATATATATAAAATTGGATTTATTAACTATTTAGACGGGAATTCATTCGTTGCTCAGATTGATAACTATGGAAGTTATGATATTTCTTCAGGAGTCATGACAATTGTAAATTCTGTTTTATCATATATTAAATGGGCTAGTCTATTTTTGTACATAAAATTTTCAAAGAATGAAAAATTAAAACCAAGTATTTTTTTGTTATGTGTTCCACTTCTAATTTTGCCACTACTTAGCTTGTCCAGAGCAGAATTTGTGTACGGCTCACTTTTCCTTGTTTTTTATCTAAATTATATACATGATCGTACAGCATTAACTCGAAAATCGAATTTTAAATCATGGAAGGTAATCTTTGTATTTATTGTATCTTTCGCGATTGCATTATTATTTGCAAATTTGCGTCAAAATGCCCTTAATACAAGTTCTCAGAAAGATTCATATAATTTTAAATCATCGCTTTTGTTAGTTGCTGGAGAGTTTTCATCTGTAATCGCTTACAATGAAATTAAAGAAAACATAGATACTTTGCACTTGCAGTATGGCAAGACAATAATTGGTCCACTTTTATTAAAGTGGATTCCAAGAAGTATTTATCCTGAAAAACCAATAAATAGCTCTGCTCTCTATATGCAAGAAATTCGACCTAATGAAGCATCATCTGGATATTATCTTGCTCCAACTATATTTGGAGATTTATTTTTGAACTTTTCATATTTTGGTCTTATTTTTGTAATTTTCATTGGCTTTATGGCTGGAAGGTTAGATAAGACTGCAAAGTCTTTTAAATCAAAAATTGAAAATGATTTTTTGTTTCTTTATTTTAGTTATTCAGCATATGCTTTTCTAAGAAACAATTTGGTGGAGTCGTTATTTAGTCTTTTTGCCACATATTTATTTTGGAAGATACTTCCGATAATGGCTTGTAAACGAAATTATAAGGTCCGTCGAGATATAGTATCAGTCTGATACATCTGTTTTAATATCTTAAATGTGACTTAATTTTCAGTGAGTTTAGTAACGAGAATTTGCCAGATGAATAAAATACAACTTGCTCTTGTATTGGTTAATTATAACAACAGCAATGATACTATTGAATCTTTTATTAAGGCAAAAAAATCAAGATTAAGCAATGTCGAAATTTCTTATTTTATTGTTGATAATGGATCTTCAGAAAATGAAAAAAACATTTTACATGAATTTGCGTTAAGTTTTTGTTCAGCAGAAAATAATTTAAGAAATTTGTCTTTCTCTACGCCAGATATCCCTGTAATCCATAATGAAAAAATTAACAGGAATTTAATTGGTAAATATAATTTTTTATTTCTCCGAAATAATCTTGGGTTTTCTGCTGGAAATAACGCAATACTTCAATTAGGGAGTGATACAAATCTTTTTTCTCTTTTTTTGCTGCTAAATACTGATTGCTTTGTTTTTAAAAACACAATTCAACGTATTGTTGATAGATATATTATTGCATCTTGTACTTTTCCTTTACAAAAGATTGGTCCGATTGGAGGTACACTTTATTATCCGGGTGATGGTTTTAAAATTCAAGCGATTGCGGGTGGCAAAATCAATAAATTTCTCTACAATTCAGAGCATTATTTTTATAAAAAATCGATTAACCCTAAAATGATATCTGAAATTTATGATCCTGATTTTATTACGGGAGCATTGATGCTTATGTCAAAACATCTCATAAAAGATATCGGATTACTGAATGCTGATTTTTTTCTTTATCAAGAAGATAAAGAATATTGTTTGAGAGCTAGAAATTATGGTTATAAGCTATTTCATGCACCGATGGCAATTGCTATTCATAAAGAAGGCGGCTCAAAGAAATCTAGTTATTATTCTTATTATTATTCAACTCGAAATAATTTTTATATTATAAAGATATTTGCAATGAAATTTGTTGGACTAAGGATATTTTGTTATTTTTTATTTAATTTTTTATCATCTTTTTTGGTGCGGCGGGATTATATACACATTAAAATTTCAATTATTGCATTTTATCATTTCATTCTTAATAGAATGGGGAAAGTTAGTAATGATTTTTGGAAAGTGTAGTCAGTTTTTTTATGTTGTTGTGAGCTCTATTCGTCAAGTTGTCAAGACCCGCATGACAATGCACCGAACTTAAGTGTTGGGCTCCGAGTGATCATATACCCCGAAGTTCGACATCAATGCTTGTAAGTGTTTGTTTTTGTTGAGCACAACTTTTAAAAATTCTACTACAACAACGCCAGGCCCTCGGTGGCGAGCGGACGCTGAAACTTCAGGTACTCTATCAGGCTCTGCTGTTCTTCGTTAATGGCCGTCAACCCGGTGAGGTGTTGATTGCCGTTTAACGTGATTCTGTGAACCTGAAGCGTCTCCATGACCTCCAGAGCGTCGGGTAACAGCAGCCCATTGCTGGGCCACCGTCCCCTAAGAACCGTACAGGCGAGTCACCCCGCATACGGCTCAAGCTCTTCAACGGCACCTGGGGGGCACCGGGCTGCCTGACGGATGTTTGAGCTTTTGCGCTCCTTGAGGTATTTTTTCCATTGGGGGTCGTATGGATGCGCTGCGGCCCTGATTTTGATATGTCGTGCGATGGGTATCGCACTCATCAGTATCAAGATTGCCTGTTCGCTGTGTGTACCTTTCGGTTCAGCGAACCGCCATGATCGACCCTTGACCCGCTGAAAATAGCGATCTGCTACCCAGTGGGCAGACTTCTTGGGGTGGCGGCGTTGTGCCCATTTCCAGAGCATGTGCCAGATCTGCTCATCCAGTCTGGAGAAGATCGCTTTAGCGACCCCGCGCCGGTGGTACATGGCCCAACCCTGGAGAATCGGGTTGAGTACCTGAATGAGCTCGGCCTGAGTTGCATGCGCCATTTTTT
>JAJZTL010000141.1 GCA_021848965.1 Pseudomonadota bacterium | reverse complement strand
TATCATCTATGACAGAATACGCCATCACTCGTCTTGGATCATTGGGATTTTGAGAAGGTAATCGATGCAATTCTGATGGGGTAATATCTAATTGCCAACATTGATTGCTATAGGATGCTTCAAAATGGTTTACTGCAGGTTCTGCAAGGATATCCTCTGGAGAAATAAAATAATGATTAAGATAATTATTAATTGTTGATACTTTGAGTAAATTTTTAGGTGCTTTGATAATTCTGTTTTTTATCAGAACCCCATCGTTTTCAATAAATTGAATACAACGCTGGGTGGAAATTACATGTTTATTACCATTCATGGAGCGAATTTTCATTGCAGCAATAAGTTGGCAATAATAATGCAGCTCATCATCTTTTATAATTCTTGAACACCCTCTATCTTTGCGTGTTAGGCGCGCTTTTGGATGTAACATCAATTTTTTTAGTTGCCTGTAAACCGTGGTTTCAGACAATTGATAACGCAGAGCTACTTCATTAACGAGTTCTCTACGAAGCTTACCATTATGCGGTAAATTGGTTATTTTTTCATCCAGACGATATAAAATTTCTAAAGGAATTTTACTCACTATGGGTTATCCTTCACTTCGATTCCATTTTTCTTTAACCAATGATGCAGGTTGCCTACGGAGGTTTTATATCGTTTGGCAATAAACACTCTGGATGAACCATTGTTGAGTAAAGCTACAATCTCCTCTTTATATTCATCAAGCTTGCTTTTCCCTGTTCCTTTAGGGCGCCCCATGGGCAGTCCTTTTAGTTTTCGCGCCCTTAAAGCTTCTGAGGTTCTTTTAGAAATGAGGTCGCGCTCTATTTCGCTGGCAATTGAAAAAATCATCCCAATAATTTTACTTTGGATGCTGTTATCTAATCGCCATTGGCCTTTGATAGCATATAAGTTGATTTTTTTCTCAAGGCAATGACTCATGATTTCCATGCATTCAAGCATACTACGACCAAGTCTCGAGAATTCACTAACAATTAAATGATCCCCCTCCGACATCGAATCAATGATTGAGCCAAGCTCGCGTTTTTTCCAATGAATGGCACCAGAGATTTTTTCTTCAATAAAATGTACTTTCCCAAGATTATTCTCATTGGCAAAAAATAAAATATCCGATTTGTTTTTACCTAGATCCTGGTCGATAGTAGATACGCGAAGATAGGCAATGGTTTGTTTGTTCAAAATTTGTCAGAAATCAGTAATTTCAATATAAACCCATATTATACTATTTATTTTGATATAAAAAGCACCTTTTTGACTTTGATATTTGAATAATTTTATAAACTAATTTAAAGGATCGTTTATTTTGTATGGTATCCGCCGTTTGCAAAATAATTCGGGTTCAAATCCAATTCTATTGGCAATTTAATTCGGTTTCATCAAAATCCATTTGCATTTTATTGCTGGTTCATTGGCAAAATAATTCAAGCACAGCCCAATCAGTTTTCAAGTCCTAACAGATAGCCTCTTATGATTTTAGATTTCACCCTACACACGCAACAGAGCCTCCTAACTTACTTATTATTTCGGTTAGTTTTCTCCTCATTTATTAATTGACCTGTTTTTTCTTCTTTCGGTGTTGTTGCAAAGAATCCTGGCGCTGAATTATGTTTTGAGCCATTTAATGGACTCTTATTTTCTGCAGAATATTTCTTATGTCTCTCAACGATCTGATTTACTTGTTCCTTATTATCAAAAACGTATTTCTGTATAAAAGGCACTATTTCATTTATTTGATTTTGGAATTTACCAAGTATTTCTTTATAATTTTCTTTGTCAATATTAGTTAAAATAAAATTAACTTTCCTGATGACATCCGGACTAATAATTGAATTAGAATCAGTACTCTTAAAGTTGATCATTTGCTGCATAAGGTATTTCGTTAGTTCACGCTCACTAACTTCTGCATTATCTGTTCTTTTTTGTATTAATAGTTGCCACAGCATCAATGATATTGCAGTATCATTAACATTGCCCTTAAAAGCACGTGTTAATGCGGTTTCTTTGGATTCTGAGCTCAACAACGCTCCCTTCTCGATGACTGTATTGATCATGGCTGGTAATCCAGTGCTTGCAGCTACTACCAACACAGTCCTTTCCTGAGAGTCAAGTACTTCGTTAGCAAGACTTGGACATTGCTCCATAATGTACCCGACTAAATCAGTATTTCCAGATTGAATTGCATAGTGGAGTAAATCTTTAGGGCGCCATCCATCTGTTTTATTCTTATCATCTATTTTAAAAGGCAGGTTTTTACCATAACATTTATCCACAAACCATTTAAAGCTTTCGGAATACCCATTATAAGCGCAGTACACCATTGCGGGCCATTCATCTCCAATTTTCATGTTCACAATTCCTTGAGTATTGGAGTTAAAGAATAAATCGAGGAAACGTCCGTCATTAGTATTAATCACTTTTTTCAGTAACTCTTCATTAATACTTGATTTAAGATTTTTGTTTTTATCAACAAGATATTTCACTACTTCAAAATCTTTTTTCTCTAAGTAATTAGCTAACACTTCTTTTTGTGAGTCTTCACTCACTTCTTTACGCATCAGCATCAAATCTGTTATTGACCACAGATGCCTATCTAAAGCTAAAATCAAAGGCGTTGTTGCCTGGTTATTTAAGGCATTTACATTTACAGTTGGATTGTTACTGATGATGTAGTTAATTTTTTTAATTAGATCTTCATTAGTTAGTTTTATGTTAAGCATTTCCCTAATTGAATCAATAAATACCTTGTGTTTATCGTACTGAACAGTATTTGTTGGTAAATTTTGGGTATCTTTTGCCTTAGAAAGCTTTGTGGGAAATTGTCCCTTTATTTCATCAGGGATTTGCCCCTTATAGGGAGTAAAATGGCCTTGATTTTCATTATCAAGGGCCCAAACATCAAATCTCGGTTCTGTCAAACCTGACTTAATTAAAAAAATCTTCCTTTGCTTTAGTATAGTATTTTTGAAATCTCCGCCTTCAGCATATGGGAGACTATCATAGCTCCTTAAGGAAATACCATCTACTATTTGAGAGAGCATCCAATGAAGCACTGTGTCTTGATTCTTTTCATCTGCCTCTTCAGCTAATATAGCTAGCTCTGCAAAAGAATTTTCATCTCCTTGGATAACAGCTAATTTCATTGCCGCAAGAAGACCTTTTTCTTCAAGTTCTTTTTTGATTTGTTGATTAGTTATCATTTTTTGCTACCTCTTACAATATTGGTTTAAATTAAATTATAGGTCAGTATTCGGCTAAAAAGTTAAATTGCCAAAGAGATATCGGCTCTTGGCGTCTTCGCGTTGAATTGTATAATATCAAGCCATAGCCGGTCCAAATCGTTCAAAGCCAGTTAAATCTAAAATCAGCCGTTTAAATAATCGTGTCAGATTTCCTAAACCATAAGATC
>JAJZTL010000042.1:6066-18487 GCA_021848965.1 Pseudomonadota bacterium | reverse complement strand
GTGGCAAAAAAGAAGCGCGCGGTAACAAAAACGAATGGATCAACAACTTTTACAGCATTTTCAATGAGAGGAAAAGTGACACCCCAACAAAATGTTACAAAGAGTAATATTAAATCTCCAATAGTACGTTGTTGCATGGCAGGAATAAATTTAGATTTTGAGCAGATAAACAACAGGCAGGTGCAATACCTGCCTTTACTCTTAATTATTATTTAGAGTTGTTGGTCGTGTTTTGACTGGATTGAGTTGTTGAGCTTGCAGTTGTGCTGCTTTTGTCAGACGTAAAAGGTTTTGCTATAGCTTTGCCTGTTTCTGTTACTAATGAACCAACATCTTTAGCTGCTGACTTTGTCACATCAACAACGGCTTTTCCAGCATTCTTTGTTCCTTCAACTGTATCTTTTCCTGCTTGCTTCATGCATTCTCCAGTAGTTTTAGAAACTGGGCAAGCGCCATTTGTTTGTGAAGTTGTTGCTTGTGGTTGAGTTGTTGTGGATGCTGTACTGGTTGTCGCGCTAGCGCTTACTGCAGTTAAAGCCAACAAACTCACTAATGTTAATGCTATTTTTTTACTCATAGGTTATCTCCTCTTAATTTCAATTAAAAAATACTTTTAGAGTATATAACGCGGCGTTGCTGGATTCCAGAATTTTTAACTGAAAAATTACATGAAAATTTACATTCCTTCACTTTTTATACTCCCATCGTTATAATACGGCCTAATTCTTATTGCCATTTTATGAGTTTATTGCTGTGGAAAAAACATATTCGCCTAAAAACATAGAACAGTCTTGCTACCTTCGTTGGGAAGAGGGAGGATATTTTTCTCCTCAAGGAGATGAAAAACCATACTGTATTATGCTTCCTCCTCCTAACGTAACTGGAAGTTTACACATGGGGCATGGATTTCAACATACGTTGATGGATGCTTTAATTCGTTATCATCGCATGTTAGGTTGTTCTACGTTGTGGCAACCAGGAACAGATCATGCAGGCATTTCGACACAAATGGTGGTTGAAAGAGGATTAAATGCTCAGGGCAAGAAACGCCAAGATTTTTCACGAGAAGAGTTTGTTGAAAAAATTTGGGAATGGAAGGAAATTTCCGGTGGAAATATTAGTCGCCAGTTGAGACGTATGGGATCTTCATTGGATTGGGAACGTGAACGATTTACTTTAGATGAAGGACTTTCAACTGCCGTTCAGAAAGTTTTCATTCAGTTATATCATGAGGGACTGATTTATCGCGGGCAGCGCCTGGTGAACTGGGATCCCAAAATGGGAACGGCGGTGTCTGATTTAGAAGTTATTTCTACCGAAGAAAAAGGCACTTTGTGGCACATTCGTTATCATTTGGCGGATGATTCCGAGATGGAGCCTAAATTTTTGGTGGTAGCAACGACACGCCCAGAAACCTTATTTGGAGATACGGCTGTTGCAGTGAATCCCAAAGATCCGCGTTATCAATCATTTATTGGTAAAATGCTCAAATTGCCCTTAACAGATCGCAAAATTCCTGTGATTGCTGATGAATCTATTGATGAAACCTTTGGAACTGGATGTGTAAAAATTACACCCGCGCATGATTTTAATGACTATGAAATTGGTAAGCGACATCAATTAAATCGCATTAATATTTTGAATAAAGATGCAACGCTTAATCAAGAAGTTCCTGAGGCTTATCAAGGGTTAGATCGTTTTGTTGCAAGAAAACAAGTGATTGCTGATTTGAAGAAATTAGGCTTGCTTGAAAAAGAAGTTCCTCATCTTTCTAAAATTCCACGTGGTGAAAAGTCGGAAGCGGTTATTGAGCCTTACTTAACTGAACAATGGTATGTTTCTATGCAGCCTTTGGCTGAGCCAGCCATTGAATCTGTTCGCTCAGGAAAAATACGTTTTATTCCTGAGGGTTGGAATAAAACGTATTTTCAGTGGATGGAAAATTTAGAAGATTGGTGTATTAGTCGCCAGCTTTGGTGGGGGCATCGTATTCCTGCGTGGTATGATGAAAAAAACCAAATTTATGTCGGATACAGCGAAGAAGATGTAAGGTTTAAACATAAATTAGGCCCTGATGTAATACTCAGGCAAGATGAAGATGTTTTAGATACATGGTTTTCTTCGGCTTTATGGCCCTTTTCAACGTTAGGTTGGCCAGAAATGACACCAGAGTTTAAAGAGTTTTATCCTACCAGTGTCTTAGTGACTGGATTTGACATTATCTTTTTCTGGGTGGCGCGGATGATTATGATGGGATTAAAATTTACCGGAAACATCCCTTTTCATGAAGTCTATATTACTGGCCTTATTCGGGATGCGGATGGCCAGAAGATGTCTAAATCTAAAGGAAATGTGTTGGATCCGATTGATATTATCGATGGAATTTCGTTAGATGATCTGTTGGAAAAGCGTACGGCACATTTACTTTTAGAATCACAGAAAGAAAAAATTATTCAAAGCACCAAAAAAACTTTTCCTAAGGGAATTTCTGCCTTTGGAACGGATGCGCTTCGTTTTACGTTTTGTGCTCTTGCTTCGCCGACGCGCAATATTAATTTTGATCTTAATCGAGTGGAAGGGTATCGTAATTTTTGTAATAAGCTTTGGAATGCTGCGCGATATGTGATGATGAATACGGAACAAAATGAGAATGATGAGGACTGGGGCGATGGCGCTTTTCAATATAGTCCCGCGGATCGTTTTATTTTATCTCGATTGCAAAAAACCATTGAATTAGCTCATCGTTATTTTGAACAATATCGCATTGATTTATTGGCTCAAACATTATATGAATTTACGTGGCATGAATATTGTGATTGGTATGTAGAATTTTCCAAAATGACGTTAAATGGTGACGAGGTATTGGAGGCTTTAAAGCGAGGAACGAAAAAGACATTAATTCAGGTTTTAGAAACAATATTACGCCTTTTACATCCTTTAATTCCTTTTATCACGGAAGAAATTTGGCAAAAAGTGGCCCCAATGGCAGGGCAGTCAGGCAAAACCATCATGTTGCAACATTATCCAGCAGTGAATCAGGAGTTTGTTGATACTGAAATTGAAAATGAGATTCAATGGGTTAAGGAGGTCACCTTGGCTATCCGAAATATTCGTGGTGAAAGAAACATTGCTCCGGGTAAAAAATTACGTGTTTTTGTGCATAACGGTTCAGAACAAGATAAGTTGCATGTGAAAAAATACCGTAAAAGTTTGTTGCATTTAGCTAAATTAGACTGCTTACATTGGTTAAAAGAAGAAAAGCCTATCATGCCAGCCACAGCATTAGTGGGTGAACTGGAGATACTTGTTTCTATGGAGGGAGCTATTGATGAAACAGAAGAAAAAGCTCGTTTAACACGCGAAATTGCTAAATTGGAAAAATCTTTATTATATTCCCAAGGGCGGCTGAGTAACCCTGATTTTCTTGCTAAAGCCCCTGAAGCTTTAGTTGCAAAAGAAAAAGAGGTATGTCAGCAATTGAGTGCAGCAATTAAACAGCTTCAAGAAAAAATGTAGCTTTAATAAATAAAATTGCTGACCCTGAATTGCTGGAAAAGTCAATTTTTTAATAATATTTTATTAAGAAATGTATTATATAATTCGGATAGATTTTTTAATGAAAAGGTAATTAGCATGACACAGTTTCGGATTCAGCTTCAGCATAGTAATGATGTAAAAGAATGGTTGCGTGACGATGATTTTAAGCGTGCGGAGGAGTTCGTAAGACTTCTTGTTAAACTATGTCAAGTGGATAAAGCACAACTTAAAAAGCTACAGAATGTGAATTGGCAACAAGGTATTACACTGGAATTACCCACTGAGTTCTATCTCAAACGCAAAAATGGAAAGAAAGATATAGAATTGTACTATAATGACATGCTAATTGCTTCAAACATTGAGAATTCGAATACACATATTGCATTAGAAAGTCTTAAGAGGGTTCTTCGTGAAAATGGAATTGCGCAAGAGAGTATAGATACTGTTTCTCAAGAAATGGCAAAAAGAGCTCGTATTACAGAAGAGGTGAGATTAGCCAAGGCTAGAATGGCTGAAGAAGAAACCCTTGCTTTGGAGGAGGAAACTAAGAAGCGACAAGCCCTCTCTCAAGAGCAATCTTCTTATACCCTAACTGCTGAGGTACTGTCAGCTTTGCCAAATAATAATAGGGTGAATCGTGATAATATTTTGCCAGCTGCAGGTGTGGCGTCGATATTAGAGTGGAAGAGCAGCTGCTTAGAAAGAGCAGGTGATGAGAAAAGTACAAGAAGCTTGTCAACTGTAGGGCTCTTATCACACGGACCTGATTCCCCTAAACAGTCGATGCAAAAAAAAGATGAAAATGATGAGGAAGATTCTCTCAGTGTTCATTCGGATGAGAGCTACGATGATTGTGATGTAGCCTTTAAGAAATAATGACGTCATTGGACAACAATACTTTAATGCTACATATCACGTCACCTTGTGTATATTAATCCCTTTCACCGTGGCACTATCCATGTAATTTTTGAGATAAGACGTCAGGGGGATATCTATCACACGATGTTCCAAGCTAGAAGCTTCCCGGAACATTAAACCTTCTGGCGTTCGAATTGCAAATCCTAAATGTGAGATACTTAAGTTTGTTCCAATTTCTTTTTCTAAATTCCAATTGGGGCGCACAATTTCAATAATGCTTCCAGAGGGTATCTGATTAAATATAAATAAATTAGGTTTTCCGTCGGTATTAAATAAAATATTCAATGGGAGATATGGTACTGAACCATTCTCGCCTTTCACTTGATAAGCAAGGCTATGAAGTTCTGCCAAGCGTTTTTTCTCTTCTTGAGATGAAAGAGGTTTTAATAAATATAAACGATCCGTAGTCATTTTTTTGTACCAACTGGGCTTATTAATAAAAGCATTGGCTATTTGGGCGATGGATTTTCCTTGCTCACTTTTAAAAGAAGTCGTGATATCTTCAATAAAGCCATTTTGCGTATTGACCTTATTCCAATCAACATCAGTAAAATGCAAACGATTTACAAATATGGGAACGCCATGATAATACTGAACTCTAAGCATATTTTTTTTAAACATAGTAAAGTTATTTGATTCTGCAAGAGCTAAAACAGTACTCACGTAAGTCATACAATCAAAAGCATCCGTTCGATATAAAGGATGTTCATCAAAAGACGCTTTTTTTCCTTCTCCCAGTGCATCATTAAGATAAGGTTTACCTAAAAAAAGTGCACTGATGATATTAATGCGTTTTTCCATATTATGCTCAGTCTTTAACTGAGAATTATCATAAATACGTTCAATCGCTTGATTATAAGTTTTCATGGAATAATCAGGAATGATGTTAACAGCATATGCATTCATAGCGCATGCACTGCTGAAGATAGTAGTGATAAAATAAGAAATAACTTTCATTTTTTTTCAACCTTTTTTGTTCGCGTTAAAGGCGTTAATTCAGTAGCATAAGGACCATTTTGCCGGATTTCTGCTGAATATTGAACCTGTTGTCCCGCAAAAAGTGTTTTGTATTCTTGACCTTGATTAAGGATAGCTGAAAAATGAATAAAAACATCGGGTGTTCCATCGTCAGGGGTAATAAAGCCCCAGCCCATTGTGTTATTAAACCATTTAATTGTACCTGTTGGCATGATTTTCTCCTGTTGGTTGGATTAGACCTAGAAAAAGCAGTTGGAAAGCTACTACGCCTGCTTACTGCATTGAATCTATTGGCTTTTTTCATGATTTTTTTCTCACCGTAGTGGGTGACTACTGCTTTCGAAAAAAATAATAAAAAAAGCCTCTATCTTCAACGCATTAAGCAGGCTCGCTACGTTTTCAACTGCTTTTTCTAGGTTGAAAGGCTTATCGTAATGAAAACAAGAGGTATATGTCAACAGCTTCTAACATTAAGATGACATTATTGTCATTTTTCTTTTACTCAACACATAATATAACGTTGGCATGACTAATAATACCAGTGGTATTTGAATGATAAGGCCTGCAATAATAGCAATGGCTAAAGGTTGTTCCATCGAAGCTCCATGGCTAAGATCTAGCGCTAGAGGAGCTAGGGCGAGAATGGCTGCTAGCGTTGTCATCATAATAGGACGCATCCGATTTTTGCCGGCTTGAATAAGTGCTGGCAAAGGAGATTCTGTTTCAATGAGATGTTGGTATTCTGAAAAATAAAAAATAGCGACTTCGGTAATAATGCCAATGATCATCGTCATTCCCATCATGCTTGAAATATTTAATTCGGTGTTGCTTATCCATAACCCAAGAAAAACTGCTGACAATGCAAAAAGGGGTAAACACATAATGGAAATGGTAATGCAAAAAGATTCATACAAAAATAACTGCAACAAAAATACAGAAAAGAATGCTGTGATTAATACTAGTATGAGTGCTTGGAATGCCGATTGTTGCTCTTGATAGAGGCCGCCCAGTTCGTAATAATTACCTTTGGTCATAATTGAGCTTTTATCTAGAGTATTGCGAATGTCTTTTATAACAGATCCCATGTCGCGGCCACTGATGCGAGCGGTAACAGCGACCATGCGCTTTAAATTTTCCCGCGTAATTTGTGCCTGTCCTGTTTGTATTTCCAGAGAAGCAATGCGTTTCAGTGGATACAAGTGTCCATCAGGCGCGGGTAACATAATATCTAAAAGTGTATGAGGAAAACGACGAAAATTATCTGGCGTTAAAACGCGTAATCCTACCCATTGATCGCCTTGGGGCAATTGGGTGGCCACTTGACCGGTGATGTAACTTGATAATAATTGAGTGACACTGCTTGGATCAACGCGCTCTATGGCTGCTTTAATAGGATCAATTTGAATCATCATGGCATCGCCGGAGGGGGTAATGCCATTATTAATATCAACAACACCAGGAATGTGACTAATAAGAACGGCGACTTTTTTTGCTATGTCATTGAGAAGGTTTGAATGTGCTGTGTAAATTTTAATTTCAATGGGTTGAGGAACTGCCGTTAAATCGCCGATCATATCTTCCATCAGTTGAACGATTTCAATGTTGATACCTGGTACTTGTTGTTTTAATTGTTGCCGAATGTTACTCATCACTTCTTCTGTTGGGTAAGCATTATCAACATGAACTGAAATATCGCCTTCATTGGCCTCAGAAAAGGAGTCAGCACCACCAAAACGTACGCCTGTTCGGCGAGAATAACTTTGTACGCCAGCAGTGTGTTTGATAATGTTTTCTATCTGAGACATCAAACGAACAGTTTCTGACAAAGCGGTCCCGGGAGGGGTACGATAATCAATGACAAAACCATGTTCATCCATGCTTGGCATGAAACCACTTCCCGTTTGTTGATACGCGATATACCCAGCAGCCATGAGAGGAATTAATCCCCAGAGCAATGTACTGGGTTTGCTCAGAAGTTTTTGCATAATGAGTGTGTAATAATAATGGCAATACTCGGTGAGTTTTCCTCTTTCTTCGTGATGGGTATCTTGAGTTTTCAAGAGATGATCCGCAAGTAGTGGTACAGCAAGCCAGGTAACTAAAAAAGATAAAATTAAAGCAGACGCCATCGTAAAAGATAATGCTTTAAAAAAAGCGCCCGTAACGCCCGATAAAAAAGCTAAAGGAATAAAAATAATCGTGGTAGCGGCTGAAGAACCAAGTAAAGGTTGAAAAAATTCTAATGCAGCAGAGATAATACGCTGGTGATAATGCTCAGGATTTGCGCGCAACCGAGAGATAATATGCTCCAACATGACAATGGCATCATCAATAATGAGTCCAATAGCAGCAGCCATTCCACCTAATGTCATCATATTAAAGCTTTGGCCCGCAGCATAAAGAATGAGTATGGTAATGGATAAAGACGCAGGCACCACAAAAATAGCAATCCACGTTATTTTGAGATTGCGCAGAAATATCCATAGAATAAACGCTGCTAGCAATGTTCCTATGATAATAGCATTGCGTACGCTATCAGCGGCAGAAGTTACCAGTTGACTTTGATCATACCATTTCGCGAGTTTAATACCTTGAGGTAATTGAGGTCGGTATATTTTTAGTTTTTGAGCAATGCTACGTGCTATTTGCACACTATTACCATCGGGTTGCTGAAAAATTTGTAGAAGTACGGCTTCTTGACCATCCGCATTCACACTGATCCATTCGGGTACCGTATCGAGTGTGACAGAGGCGATGTCCTTTAATCGAATAACAGAACCAATGGACGCGATGGTGTTGGTAGCATTGGTGCTAGCACTCGTTGGAATCACTATATTCTCAATATCTTTTTGCTGAGTGATTGGCGCATTGGCCACTAACAGATAGAGTTTATCATTGGCCTCTAGACGACCAACAGCCGTAATAACGTTGTTAGCACTCAGTGTTTGAATAATGTTTTGAATAGACAGGCCTAAGGCTTGTAGTCGTTCAGGAATAATGCTGACATGGTATTCTGCTTGTTTCCCTCCAACTACCACCACTTGAGAAACGCCCGGCACATCGGAGAGTAAAGGTGTTAGTTGATATTGCGCAATGGTTTTTAGTTCGACTAATGACAATGTTTTTGATCGCAAACTATAACCAAGAATAGGAAAAACGGAAGGATCCATTTGTCGTGTATTAAAAAGCGTGTTTGGCGGTAATATCGGCAAAATCCGATTAAGGGCATTATTAATTTGCAGGGCTTTTAAGCTCATGTTGCTGCCCCACGCAAAATTGATAGTAATACCTGCGCTACCACGAGATGTGGTAGACCGAATATTCTGTATGCCGGGAACTTGTTTAATCGCCTCTTCAGCCGGTTTAATGATTTGTACCAACATGCGTTCGGCGGGCATATCGCCGGCGTCAACAGATACCATGACACGAGGAAATTCCACGGCTGGAAATAAAGCAACAGGCACTTTAAATGCGGTAATAATTCCGGCTATTGATAACAGTGTCAGTAAAAATAAAATGGAACGTCGATGTGTTTGTAAAAAAGAGAGTGCATTCATATTCTATTCTTTTATGTCCTCACAGCCATGCGCCGAATTTCCATATGGTTCTTCAGCTCATAATTACCGCTGATAACAATCACATCATTTGGATGAAGTGGCCCAGTAATACCTATCTCATTACCATCATAAATAACGGGGACGATGCTGATACGTTCTGCATGATTCTGCACAACACGATAGATATAATCCCCTGTTTCATCGCGAAGAACGGCGGATGCAGGGACAGTCCAAAGCATTTGTTGCGCTAAAATAATTTTACCTTTTATTGGAAGTCCTGGAGGCCAAATTTTACAAGAAAGTGTAGGCAACGAGACCCAAACACTGGACAAGCGTGTCGTGGGATCAATCGTATAAGTGACCTGCTTAACGATACCACTGAATGTTTTGCTTGCCGTGTTAGACAGAATATCAATTTTTGCTTTCATCGCTTGATGTACACGAGCAATGTCATTGGGATCTACATTGAGTTGTGCCATCATGGCATTACACTTACCTATTTGGAGTAGAACAGAACCACTTTGTACCGGTGAACCATTAGTGATAGTAGATGTTGTTTGGGTGATTATGCCGTCAAAAGGCGCATTAATGCTTTTAAGTGTTGGTGTGCTTCCTTGAGATTCAGCCGATTTGAGTGCTTGTTGTGCATCCAAAACAGCTTTATTGGCTGCTGACAATTGAGATTGTGTGGCTAATTGTTGATTGTACAAGCGTAGCATTCTACCCGCTTCCTTTTGAGCAAAACTGAGATTATTTTGTGCTTGCTGATAGCTTAATTGAACGGAAAGATCAGGTAAAAAGTCAAAGAGAGGTTGTCCTTTTTTCACCAATTGTCCGGGGCCCACAAAAAAATGTTGTATGATAGTTGAAATAGGCAAACTAATATTTTGATTTTGAGAGGGATCTGTCAATAACGAGCCATAAACTGAAATTGTGTCAGATAATGTTTTCTTTTTAAGCTGTATCGTCTGTACTAAAACGCTGGGGCCTTTTTTCTGTGCCGTGGGAGCACTCGAATGCTTGTATAATATACTTACACAGAGAACAATAATAATTAAAATGATCAAAAGGAGCGTTTTCTTTTTCATTTTCATGAGAGGTTTCCTAAAATGGCTTCGAGTGCAATTTTCTGGTTGAGTAATTGTTGATTAATCGTAATTTGATTCAATTCGGCATCCAGAATATTATTTTGTGTATTCACATAATCAAGCAGTGTAATATTTTTTTCTTGATATTCTTTTGACGTGATATCGAGTAGGTGTTTCATTGTCGCCACACGTTGCTTCGCGTTTTCTTTAGTTTTCCACAAGAGTTGATATTGCTTAATGATTAAAGATACATCGTTATCTGAAGCATTAATGCGTTGCTGATATTCATCATACAAACCTTGTCGTGTTGCTTTAGCAATAGCAATATTGCCACGATTAGCATTAAAGATAGGGAGATTCATCGTAACATTAAAACCATAAGAAGTGATTTGCCCCGTATCACGGCCATCGACAAATTGAATATTAATAGCTGGAAACTGTTCGAGAATGGCTTGCCGGAGCTTTAATTCTTGGCTTTCATAACCAGCACGGAGTGCTTCTAAATCAGGGCGTTGATGTTCCAGAGTGTTCAGAGCATTTTGAATACGTTGTTGACTGGGTAAAGAGCTTGGTTGAGGTGAACGTAATTGAAAGGGCTGATGAGGTGATAAACCGAGTACTTGTCGTAAATCGTGTTGGCATTGGTTTAATTGTTGCTGTAATGTACTCATTTGTGTATTCATATTTTGTAACAAAAGCCATTGAGCACTGGTATTGCTAATGGTGTTATTGCCTTCTAACATTGATTGATGAACGCGTTCATAGGCGAGTTCCGTATTGGCGTGATAATGATGTAATACGGCTAACATTTCTTGATTGGCGGTGCATTGGACAAATAGCATTCTGGCTTGTGCAATAGCTTGCCATTCCATCCAAAGAACATTTAATTTTGCCTGGCGTGCGGCGGCTTCGGCCGATTGATGTTGAGTTTTAAAGGTCAATAAAGTAGTGAAATCATAACTAATGCCTCCACCAATCGAGGTGCTTTTTGGTTCGGGTCCTAAGTAAGGGACAGCATAAAATGGACTGATTTGCGGATCAGGCAATAATCCTGCGGAAAAAGCTTGTGCTTCGGCAATTTTTAAACTGTTTCGTGTGGTGACTACAGTAGGATTATTCAGTACGGCTAAGCTTGCTACATTTTGTATTGTCAATGTTGTCGGTGTTTTTGGATAGTAAGTTTTTTCAGGAAGCGGTAAAGGATGGTAAGTGCTGCAACTTAATAGCAATCCTAATAGAATAATGAGTATAACGTATTTTTTCATGAATACTGGTGATGAATAAAATGCTATCTTACTACGTATACGCAACATTAGCCAAACATAAAAATGACAAAATTGTCATTTTTTGACGCGCTAGAAAATTGGCAATAGCGGGATTAAAAAAATAAAATTTAGGCATTTCTACTATTAAATCACGTTTTCTTTTTTCAGTATAAGGATAAACATGATAGCCAATAAGTGTATCGATCAAAATTTGAAAATATTCTTGTACCGTGGAACGATGAACACCACAATCTCGAGCAATATTGGATGCATTAATCATTTCTGTATTGCACATACCTGCAATTTCTAAAAAACGAGAAAAACCTGGCAAATTTCGTACGAGTCCTTCATTTCGAATTTCATCTGTTAAATAAATGTCAATATATGCTTGCAAATACTCATCGAGATATTCCGGTGAAGCAAGATAGTGGTTAGGAATTAATCCATGTTGCAAAGCATGCAACAAATCAAAGTTTGGAATTTCTTTCCAAGTAAGTGGATAAAAGTAATATTGCCAGGCGCGCGCCCCCAAGAGGTTAGTGGTCTGTATCTTTAATTTTCTAGCGCTAGAACTGCATAAAATAAACTGTGCCGGTGTGTTTTCAATTAGCCAATGAATTTCATTAAGTAAATCCGGCACTTTTTGTACCTCATCAATAATAATAGGCTGGTTAAAAACCTCTTCAGGCTGAGCCAAAACTTCTTCCCGTAGAAGATGGGGGGAGCGTATTAAACGCGCTAATTCATGTGTATTGAGTAAATCATAAAACAAGGATGTCGGGTATCGAGTTTTTAGAAAAACAGATTTTCCAGTTTGGCGCGCACCAAACAAAAAGATAGATTGTTTTTCAGGCAACAAAAATTGCAAAATTCTATCAAACATCGGCAATGGTCCGCCAAAAGATTTACTATTTGCGATTGTAGTCCGCATTTGGTTGTGATGCAAGTTTTTGTCAAAATTCCAGGGCTAACGCGTCTAAATTCTTGTAAAATAAAGGCCTTTAGCACATAAAACATTAAAATTTTTGTTCAAATTGCCAATGAAATCGCTAAACGTAGGGGTAGGTCTTGTGCCTAC
>JAJZTL010000042.1:0-6056 GCA_021848965.1 Pseudomonadota bacterium | reverse complement strand
AAACTGTGCATTTTCGGGCGGGCACAAGACCCGCCCCTACAAAAACCACCTACAAACCTTGATTTTATTGGAATTTATACGCGTTCACCCTGGTCAAAATTCAGAAGGCGGCTTTATTGTTTGTCTGTTTCACTTAATTTATGCAGCATCCTTTTCTGAAATAAATTGTATTTTTAATCGATATCCCAAAGCTTTTGCATATTTTTTTATGTTTTTATTTCAGTTATTACCGAAGCAGAATTGTTATTTGGAGTACAAAAATATCATAACAACCATGCATTAAAAGTGGCTGTACGTGAATTCTTATTGCGAGTTAACATTTTGCCTTGGGGGGCTAGCGCCGCTAAATCTTACGCTTCTCTTAGATCAGAACTAAACTTAATAGGAAAACCACTCGGTAACATGGATCTTATGATTGCAGCACATGCTTTAGCTGTTAATGCTATATCAGTCACTCATGATAAAGCATTCGAAATTGTTCCAAAACTTAAACAAGTAGATTGGACGCTTTCTGAGTCAGAGAAATAGTTTTTCTTTTTTACTTCTTTGGAAGAGTTAATGAGAATATAAGAATATTCCGCTATACTGAACACATACTAGCTTTCGGTTTTAAACTAAAAAAGAATCTTAGAGGTGTATCACTATGTTAATGACGGGAACCCAATCCTCGCAACCACAGAATAATAAAAACTTGTATGATTTTTCTCAAGAAACGATAAATGAAGTTTTGGCGCATTGTAGTCAACTTTTAGCTTTTTTAGCGGAAGAAGAAAATCTGGAGAAGTGGAAAAATAATGGAGAACCCCCTAGATATACGATTATGTTGGCTTGTGTGTTCGAGGAGTATCAACGACGAAAGTTTTATAGTTTTTTGGATATAACACAAAAAGCAAAAATCGCACGACAGGACAGGGCTAACGCGTCTAAATTCTTGTAAAATAAAGGCCTTTAGCACATAAAACATTAAAATTTTTGTTCAAATTGCCAATGAAATCGCTAAACGTAGGGGTAGGTCTTGTGCCTACCCGCCAATATTGATAAAAACTGTGCATTTTCGGGCGGGCACAAGACCCGCCCCTACAAAAACCACCTACAAACCTTGATTTTATTGGAATTTATACGCGTTCACCCTGCACGACAGGAAGACTTAAATGTTCTTATTCATCAAATGTTTTTTTTGATGAACGAAATTCATCCAATAGTGTCTTGTGTATTCCCGAATGAAACAGATGAGCAAGAAGAAGGGGCAAAAACTGTTGTCCCTTCTATCAGGAATGCCAAATGTTATGAAGCCGGATCTAATATAATTCTTAAAAGCAAATTGGCCAAAGCTCAACTTTACTTTCTCAATGGGCAGGTAAGTAGCGTTTTTGAAGGCAAATCAGTTAAGTCAGGTATTGCTGAGCAGGCTGTAAAAAAACATTCTGCGTCTTTGTCAAAAAATTTTTTCACAAGAATCTCCAGTTGGTTTGTTCCATCGATTTTTAGTCAAATTTTTAATAAAAAAACAGCAAAAACAGAAGGTTGCGCAACTGAATCTAGTTTCGAAGCATTCTCGCGCTCTTGTCGACCTAATGAAGATGAAACAATATTGCAAAATTTAGTGAAAACTTGTTTTGAAAGTTGGATTTCAAGAGATGAATACAAGATACAAATAGCAGAAGAAAATTTGAAGTGGCAATTACTGCGTTTTTATGAGTATTTTTCTCTTAGTCAGCAAAATTATACCGAAGAGAAGATATTGGAGAGGGCTTTTAGTGATAAATTAAAGCAAATTATTTCGCCCCTCTTTACTGATCCCAAAATCAAAGAAAATGATACAATAATTGTGCCAAAATTAGAAGAATTTTATCAGGGTTTAGAATTGCCAGCAGACAGTAATTTGGGCAAGTTTTCAGAGTGTTTCAGTATAATCTCTAAGGTGGCAACGTCAGCCGCGGGAGCTATGTATCGTATTGCCCGTGAAGATCTACCTATTTCTGATCAGAACCAAAAGTTATTATGTGAAGGACTTGCTGCAAAGGTAAAGAGTTTAGACGAAATGAAAGCAAAGCCTGATCTTGCGTCTCAAGCAAAAATTATAGATTCAATATGTCAAAGTATTCGTATGCTTTTGCATGGAGTGCAATCACGTTCGCTCTCCATGATTAAAAAGGCTTGTAAATTTATTGATTTGAATGAGCTAAAGGAACATGTTGCGAGTATACCAACTACTTTTTCAGTGGAAAAACATTGGTTGTCTGAGGTTGTGGAAAAGTTTATTCCAGAGACATTATCTGTATTGCGAGCACAGTGGGATAGTGGAGACTGTGGAATATTATCAAGTTTACAAAATGCGACTATAGTAGATACATCTTCACATGCAGCTTTAGGAGTAAATACCCATGAGAATGTTGCGTCGGGAAGTCAACAAAAAACGAAGCTATCTGATAAACTAAGGGCAGTTGATCCAAATGGTGTTTATATACCTGTTCCTCGTGATGAGGAAACATCATCTGTTCTGTTTCCTGGTGGTGATGAACACGTGGCTAAGCCTTAATGGGATTAAAACCCATGTTATGTACCAACGTTTGCTTAATTTAAACTGGCTTTTGCAAAAAGCTTTTTACGTAACATTATGCGCTTGAACACAACAAGTTGTCATTATCCAAATTTGGTCAATGGCCATTGACTAAATTTGGATAATGACACATACTCAAAAGTATGGATACAAGATTTGTCATTTATAATTTGCATTATGAAGGGGATATTGAGAAATTTAGTCAATATGATCCTCAATTAAGCGCTTTACGAGATATGCCTCTTGCTTATCATTTTCCATTGCTAAAAGAATTACCTACTGAAATACCGGGGATTTATACTTTGGGGGGAGGAAGGCAAATTGGGAAATCTACTTTGCTGAAGCAATGGATGGAATATTTGATGCGAGAGAAGAAAGTGGCGCCTTCGCAAATTTTCTTCTTCACGGGAGACATTATCGATGATTATCATCAGCTTCTCCGCTTAATTACAGATAAACTTGAGCAGTTTTCTGATAGCGCACTATCTTATCTTATTGTTGATGAAATTACTTACATAAAAGATTGGGACAAAGGAATAAAATTTCTTGCCGATTCGGGACAGCTGCGAAATACGGTTTTAATGTTAAGTGGTTTTGATTTAACGATGATGCAAGAAGCGCGTATGCGCTTTCCTGGTCGTCGCGGCTATGCAGAAAAAGTGGATTTCCATTTATATCCGCTGTCTTTTTATGAATATTTACATTTAACAGAAAGAACGCTGGTATCACTGGTTGATTCAGAAGAAACAGTTTTATCCCCCCAAGAACAGGAAACTTTTTTAGCAAAATTTAATGCTTATTTGCAGCATGGAGGATATTTAACAGCCATTAATGATATAGCTCGCTTTTGTAAAATTCATTATGCCACGCTTGCGACATATTCTGATTGGATACGGGGCGATATATTGAAGCGGTATAAGCAAGAAAGCTATTTAAAAGAAATATGTACGGGCGTTATCAAATATTATGCGAGTCAAATTAGTTGGAATAATTTGTCTAAAGCATTATCCATTGAACATCATAAAACTGTTGCTGATTATATGGAATTGTTATCGCGTATGGATGCAGTATTTATTCAATCTGCGCTACAAGAAGATAAACTCACGGCCGCACCTAAAAAAGCGAAAAAAATATTTTTTACTGATCCCTTTGTTTTTCATGCTGTTTTTGCCTGGCTCAATCAAGATAAAGAGGCGTATCATTCACAAATCCTGCCCGCAATACAGGATCCTGTTCGCTCTTCTCAGTTGGTTGAAACAGTCGTAGTGAATCATTTTCAACGTTATTATCCCACCTATTACATAAAAGCAGAAAGTGAAATTGATGTGGCTTATGTCGATCAAAATATTTTTTGGCCTATTGAGCTAAAATGGCGTAATCAAATTCGTCCAAAAGAATTAAAGCAAATTTTAAAATATAAAAATGCAGAAATTTGGTCAAAAACATCAAATGGCTATGATGATATTAATGGCATTAAAATGCAGTTTTTGCCGTTGGCGCTGGCTAGGCGTTTTAGTCCCCTTGCTGTTTGATGAAAAAAATCATAGAATGCAAGGTATTTTTAATGGTAAGGCGTGTAGCATGAAACGTTTTTTAAGTTTTTTAATAATATGGGGTCCTCTATTATTAGGTGCGGAATCCAGCGCTCTTCCTGTTAATACGGATACAATGGGTGCTCCAACAACGGCTTCTGGTGTGGCGTCAACAGGTGGAAATTATCCCGTTTATCCTGCTGTAACGTATGGTACAGGAGATGAGGCAGCCGTTATCAAGAAAGGGGAATATCTTGCTCAAGCAGGCGATTGTTTAGCTTGTCATACAGATACGCCTAATGGAGGTAAAGCATTTGGGGGTGGCTTAGCAATTAATACACCGTTTGGTACTTTTTATACCCCTAATATTACGTTTGATGAAGAAACAGGAATTAGTGGTTGGACAGAAGAAGAGTTTGCTCATGCAATGAGAGAAGGAAAAAGACCTAGTGGTGGTTTTTATTTTCCTGTTTTTCCTTATGTTTATTTTTCCAAAATTACCGACGAAGACATTCATGCGCTCTATGTTTATTTGCAACATGTGCCTAAAGTAAATCAAAAAAACAAAGAGTTGCCTTTCCCATTTAATGTGCCTGGCGCGCGTTATTCACTCATTGGTTGGAATATTCTCTTTTTCTATCCTGAAAAAGCTCCGTTTCAGTATGATAAAACGCAAACAGAACAATGGAATCGGGGCGCTTATATAGTGCAAGGACTAGGGCATTGCAGTATGTGTCATACGCCTTTAAACCCTTTAGGTTCTCCTAAAAACCGTTATTATTTGACCGGCGGATTTGTTGATGGTTATTGGGCTCCAAATATCACTAAATTAGGATTGGAAACTGCAACAGTAGATGAAATAGCGGATGTATTTTCGAAAGATGAACTGATTAATAATGCAGGTCCTGTGCAAGGTCCTATGGCTGAAGTGAATCACGACAGTTTAAAATATTTAACACGCGAAGATCATATCGCTATTGCGACTTATTTAAAAACCGTGGTGAGCGAAGAGCCATTGGCCGTTCCTCCCAAAGAACCAGGACAGTCAGCGTGGGAACGTGGTAAACAAGTTTATCGTACAGCATGTACCACATGTCATGAAAACGGTGAGATGGGTGCGCCTTTAATTGGGAATGGCGATAATTGGACGATGCGCGTCAAAGAGCACGGAGTTGGTATGCTTTATGTTCATGCTATTGATGGATTTAATAGTATGCCTCCCAGAGGTGCTTGTGTGACCTGTACTCATCAAGATGTAAAAGATGCTGTTAATTATTTGTTACATGAATCATTAAGCCGCACGCAATGGCATAATTTAAGAACAGAAGGAGCCATAACAGAATGAAGAATGGTACTGCGAAAGTTTTTAGTACACGAGTTATAGGATTATTTTTAGGCATATTTGTTTCGCTATTTGCGTTAAATACCTATGCTTCTATGGATGTTAATATGCCTAGGGGCGTTACACCCATTAGCCATGATGTTTTTGATTTGCATATGTTTGCAATTTGGGTATGTGTTGGTATAGCCATCGTTGTTTACGGGGTAATGATTTATAGTCTTATTCATCATCGTAAATCTAAAGGGGCAAAAGCAGCTCATTTTCATGATAATACTGTTTTGGAAGTAATTTGGACTGCTATTCCTTTTATCCTGTTAATTGCATTGGCAATTCCAGCAACTCTTGTTATTGGAGATATGGAAGACACAAAAAATGCAGATTTGACTATTAAGGTAACGGGGTATCAATGGAAATGGCAGTATGAGTATTTAGATAAACATATTCGATTTTTTAGCAATTTATCAACACCGGTAGAACAAATTTATGATGAGCAGCCTAAAGATCCTTGGTATTTATTAGAAGTAGATAATCCTTTAGTTGTGCCTATTCACAAAAAAATTCGTTTCTTAGTGACGTCTAATGATGTCATTCACTCTTGGTGGGTTCCTGAGCTAGGTAGATC
>JAJZTL010000041.1:9315-18535 GCA_021848965.1 Pseudomonadota bacterium | reverse complement strand
CAAAGCGCCCACACAATTTGTCTTCTAACTTGTTAATGAACTCCTCTTTCTTAAGAGGCCTCAGTTCAGAGGAAGCGCCATTCTACTCCTTTTAAGACTATTGTCAATACCTAGGCGCAAGTTTTTTTATATTTTTTTCAAAAAAAATTTAACACAAATAGTTTATATAACATAATCCATTGTTTTTTCTTCCTTTTTGTTGTTTTGCATTTCACCAAGTATGCGAGGACATGACGAAAAAAAACTACCATATTTTTTTCCTATAGATTTATTCTCGCTCAATTTTTCTTGATTTTCTAATGCTCGACACTTTGCGCATAAGTAAAATAATAGTCCGCTAGCGACCAATGTGAAAATAGTTAAAGGAAGCCAAATTTGATTAGTTTGTCGCGAAGTTGAGTCTGCCGGAATAAAGCTTGAATTTGATATTGGCAAAATAGCAGGAGACATACTTGGAAATGATGCAGAAGAAAATAAGTTTACTGCAATTTGATACACCGTATAAGAGGCATCAGATTCCGTATCGTTTTCTCGAACCCTCTGAACTTGAATGCTTTCAATATTATCACCCACAGCCATAACATTATTAATTGTTGACGTTACATTAATGCTAGCGCCTGAATATTCTACACATTTAGGTAATCCATGATCATAAAAGATGGCATCTTTACCCATGCCAAGACAAATATCATAACTGATAACCTCAATACCATCACCACTAGAAAAAGCAACCCACTGCTTATTCCATTCTGATGCATAACTTGAGTCCATTACTTGATGACAAACATCATACTCACAAAATGCATCTTGGTAATGCTCTGAATTAAATAACCACGTTTGGTTTAAGCTATGATTTTCAAAAACAATATCGGATAAACTTTGAGCCCGAACATCGTTGTAATGAGTTGCTAATAAGCCAAGGAAATTAAAAAAATGAACAAAATTGGTTTTCATGTTGGACCTCTTTGTTGGTTGAACTTAATATTTTTATCCCGTTTTATGCCAAAACAGAATTGATGTAAGGATACCACTTAAAAATAATCTTATGCAATAGCTCTTTTAATAAATATTTAATAAAAGTGGGCTATAGTAGTAAGTAAGAAAACTTAAACCTAAATAAATTAAGGAATTTTATTATGACAGCAGTAACACCAAGAGTTGCACTCAGCAAAATTAATGGCTGGTATGATGGCCAAATGAAATATCGAGCAGTTGGAGGGGGACTCTTAAATTTATCACGAACAGCGATGGACTTCTTGCATACCTATAAACCATCAGTAGGACCCGCACGCGCCTATTTGATGAGCTTAATGAATAACCCAGCAACAGAAAATATTGATATTCTGAAATCTCCTTCTCATTTTTTTGAACTTATAGCAACTTTTCAACCCTATATGGATCGTATTTGCCGTTCTATATTCACAAACGGAGTTAATCCACGAGAAGGAGATGTAGGGCGAGAAGTGTTGAATCGATTATTTAAGGAACAATTTGAAGCTCAACATCATAGCGAAGATCCTACAGAAAAGTGTCTTAATGTCAATATGTTGGACTCGCTGATGCAAAAAGGCTTACTCACTGTAGAAAATTTTAAGGCCATCTTGGAGAATGAAAACCCCATGAAAGCCGCGCAACGCATAATAGAACATCCTCCAGGTACTGCAGTAGAAATGCGAGAACAAAAAGTTCATGTAATGTAATGAGCTAAGATAACTTCACTTTGGCGATTTTGCGCTTACCTACCTGGTAAATATGTTCTGTTTTGTGGGCGATCTGAAGATGCGCATCACTAATTTTTTCTCCGTCGATGCGCACGCCCCCTTGCTGAATCAGTCGAGTCGCTTCAGATGTACTCGCTACTAAATCGGCTTGCTTGAGTAAATGTGTGATAGAAAGAGTTTGTTGTCCTGCCGAAAGCTGAATCTCAAGCTCCTGAATATCTTCTGGTAACTGCCCTTTACTAAAACGATTAATAAAATTTTGTACGGCATTTTCAGCTGCAGCAGCATCATGAAAACGCGCCACAATTTCTTTAGCAAATTCTATTTTCACGTCACGAGGATTTTTGCCACCCGCAACATCGACTTTCCATTGTTCTATTTCTGCTATTGTTTTGAAACTTAAACAATCAATATATGTCCACATGAGCGTATCTGAAACAGACATCAACTTACCAAACATCTCATCAGAAGATTCATTAATTCCTATATAGTTGCCTAAGGATTTGGACATTTTTTTCACACCATCCAAACCTTCTATTAGGGGAGTCATTATGACTACTTGGGGCTCTAAGCCGTTCTGCTTTTGTAGCTCACGCCCCATGAGTAAATTAAATTTCTGATCCGTTCCACCCAATTCAATATCCGCATTTAAAGCCACTGAATCATATCCTTGCAATAGCGGATACAGAAATTCATGAATGGCAATAGATTGCCCAGCGGTATAACGTTTATGAAAATCATCCCGCTCAAGCATGCGCGCTACTGTATATTGTGAAGCTAATTTAATCAGATCCGCTGCATTTTTTTGACCTAGCCATTCGGAATTAAACTGGATGAGTGTTTTTGCAGGATCGAGTATTTTAAATACTTGAGATTGATACGTTTTGGTATTTTCTAAAATTTCTTCTCTCGTTAATGGAGGACGCGTTGCATTTTTCCCCGAAGGATCACCAATCATTGCAGTGAAATCTCCAATAAGAAAAATCACTTCATGACCTAAATCCTGAAGTTGCTTCATTTTGTTGAGTAAAACAGTATGGCCTAGATGTAAATCAGGCGCTGTAGGGTCAAAACCTGCTTTTATTTTTAAGGGTTTATTTTTTCTTAACTTAGTGATTAACTCTTCTTCAACTAAAATTTCTGATACGCCTCGTTTAATGACCTGCATCAGTGCTAAAAAATCATCATCCAAAACTGTTTTCATATTGACCTCATATGAATAATTAATGTATCGTATGTCACTTTTCAATAAATATATGACATACTCAGGGTATATTGCGCGCAATAGTAACAGAAAATGACTGAAGGTTATACAGCCTCTAGAACATATCCTAAGCACTTTCGAGTTTCTTTTAGGTTTTTTTTAATTATGCTTTTATGCTGGTTTGGATTAATTCAAACCACACTTGCAGGTTCTGGCACGCATCAAGTTTATGTGGTGGTAAAATCAGGTGATACCCTTTATTCTCTGTTCAAAAAACAACATATTTCTCCCAAAACTCTTGCGGCCATATCACGTCTTCCCGTCGCAGCACCCCAATTAAAAAAATTACATCTTAATCAGAAAATTCGTTTTTCTTTGGATGCAAAAAATAATTTAGACACTTTTGCCCTTTCTATCAGCGCATCAAAAACATTGCTTGTTTATCGTGCAGGTTCACGTTATGTTGCTCGGATTGAAAATGGCTCTTTTCGTGTTCCCGCCGCTCAGAAGATAGCCCCCAAAGCTCCTCCGACAAAAATAAAAACGCCAACTCCGCAGAAAAAAACTCAGAAAACTTCTGTTAAAAATACTAAAACAGTTTCTCAATCTATTAAAAAAACCACCACTAAACCTGTTGTAAAACCCAAAACTTTGCCTCAACCTCTCAAAGCCCCCCCCCTTCAAAAAGAAAAAGCACCTGCGTATCCTCCTTTGCATTATACTGGGATGATTATTCACTCATCTTTTTACGCTGATGCCCAAAAACACAAGATCCCCAATAATGTTATTGATCAGCTGATGCATATTTTCGCTTTGCAAGTTAATTTTAAGAATACACATCCTGGTGACATATTATTATTGGCTTATGATAATGAAGAAAATGTGATTGCAACCGAATTCACTCAAGGTCCTCGAACTTATTCTGCGATTCGTTATGTGAATGCTCAAGGTGTTGTTGAGTATTTTTCTCCGAATGGTGAAAGTATGAAAAAAGCCTTTAATCGCTTTCCCGTAAAATATACGCATATCAATTCATTGTTTAATATGCATCGTATGCATCCTGTCACTCATGTCATACGTCCCCACACAGGAGTCGATTTAGCCGGCTCCTTAGGCACTCCTGTCTATAGCATTGGCGATGGCAAAGTTTCATTTATCGGCTGGGAAGGAGCCTATGGGAATATTGTAAAAATTCAACATAATGATAAGTATTCGAGCATGTATGCGCATCTACTCCGTTTTGCACCCGCATTGAGCTCAGGAACCTATGTTAAGCGCGGACAATTGATTGGCTATTTAGGACAAACAGGCAATGCAACAGGGCCTCACGTTCACTTTGAGGTACGCATTTATAATATTCCCGTTAATCCATTAACCGTGCCACTGCCACAAGCCACTTCAGTGCCTGCTTCAAAAATGAAAGCGTTTAAGGCGCAGTCTCAACTTCTATTAGCCGCCCTTGCGCATTATCAAAAAACGCAATTAAAATCATGATAAAAAAGCTTGGGGAATGCCGTAATGATTTTTTATCGACGCTGTATGGAAAACTCTCTGAGATAAAAACGTGTGAAAAGCTGGTAAAAAAATATCTTCCCGAGAAGATTGCCACGCATTGCCGTATCACTGATATAAATAATAATACGATTACAATTACCACAACAAACACCGGGATATTATCTCTGTTACGTTATGAAAAATCCTCTCTGCTGAACAAACTACGCACAGAGGAAAAAATGTATGCGCTGAAAACTATTGAGCTTAAAATGGCTCAACCGCATTTTCGTCCCATAATTCAATCAACTAAAACTAAACCACTTATTTTTTCTGAAAAAAGTACAGAATATATTCATTCTGCCGCCAATCACTGTTCCTATTCTCCTTTAAAAAAAGCATTGGAGAGACTCGAGAAAACACTTAAAGAAAAAACAAATAATATATGATAAATTTGACAGTATAGTCAAAATTCTCCAAAATAAAGCCAAATTTTGAACTAGGATTATTTTTGTATGCATTCCAACATTTTAACCCCACGCGAACGAATTTGCATTCTTGCATGGCAAGAATATAAAACAATGAAAAAAGCTGGAAAAGCCTTAGGTATTTCGCCTCGAACCGTGCAATCGCATTGCTACAGCGCCATGAAAAAACTGGCTATTTATAAGAAACACTGTTTATTTAAACATCTTCAGCAGTGCATTTGATACCCTGTCAAAGCTCAAAAAAGAAAATAAAATTAGTTTTGAAGAACAATGCTCATACAGCAATAGGTGCTTTTATCGTTGGATGGGATTGATAATTCAGCACTTCAAAATCTTCCAACTGATAATCAGAAAGAGAATGGGGGATCCGCTTAATTTTTAATGTAGGTAACTCAAAAGGTTCTCTTTCTAATTGTAAATTCACTTGATCTAAATGATTTAAATAAATATGACAATCGCCGCCTGTCCAAATAAATTCTCCGACATCAAGCTCACACTGGGAAGCGATAATATGTGTCAACAAAGCATAAGAAGCAATATTAAAAGGCACACCCAAAAACATATCAGCTGAACGCTGATAAAGCTGACAAGAGAGTCTCTGTTGAGCAACAAAAAATTGAAAAAGCACATGACAAGGTGGTAATGCCATTTTATCTAGCTCCGCTACATTCCATGCGTTAACAATCAAACGTCTAGAATCAGGATTCCTGCGTATCTCATGCATCACATTCGCTAATTGATCAATATGTCGCCCATCGGGACATGGCCAAGAACGCCACTGTTTACCATAAACAGGTCCCAAATCTCCATTATCATTTGCCCACTCGTCCCAAATAGTCACTTTGTGATCATGCAGAAACTTGATATTAGTATCACCTCGCAAAAACCACAATAATTCAACAATAATACTACGTAAATGAACTTTTTTTGTCGTTATCAGTGGAAATCCTTTTTGTAAATCAAAACGCATTTGATGCCCAAAAGAACTGATAGTTCCCGTACCTGTACGATCTGTTTTTTGAGTTCCCTTTTCTAAAATTTGCTTTAAACAATCAAGATATACGTGCATGTTTTTTAGCCCATATGAATAAGAAAATACCCAATATTATCATTGGAAAAGAAAGCAATTGTCCCATGGTCAGCCACCCTCCCCACAGAAATCCCAACGGAGCATCAGGCTCTCTAAAGAATTCAAGAATAAATCTAAAGCATCCATACCCAATAAGAAAAACCGCAGAAGCCGCGCCTTTAGCTCGCGGTTTAGAGGTATAAATCCATAAAATAATAAATAGGACGACACCTTCTAATAAGCATTCATACAATTGAGAAGGATGGCGCGGCTGCATATCGACATAGGGAAAAATCATTCCCCAATTTTGAATATGTGTGGGTCTACCCCACAGTTCGCCATTAATAAAATTACCAATGCGCCCAAAAGCAAGCCCGATGGGTACTAATGGGGCCAAAAAATCGGTGACTACCCAAAAATGACGTTTATATTTCTTTGCAAAAATTAACAGAGCGACTAAGACTCCTAAAAATCCTCCATGGAATGACATGCCTCCTTGCCAAATCTTAAAAATTTGCCATGGTTCGTGTATCCATGTCGTCGCATCATAAAACAGCATATATCCCAAACGGCCACCTAAGACGACGCCCATTGCTGCGTAAAAAATAAGATCTGAAACTTGTTCATCAGTCCAATTCAGTGCATAACGCTTAACACGATAACGACCTAAAATCCAGGCAAACAAAAAACCCAAAAGATACATCACAGCATACCAATGAATTTTCAGAGAACCCAAAGAAACAGCGACAGGATTAATATCAGTATAATAGAGAATCACAATATACAGTTTATTTTGTTGCAGTATTTAAGTGAGTTGCGAACCATCAATCACCCCCTTCGGCTACTGTAGCGTATCAACCATAAAAAAGCAATTTTGTGATCTGGTTCAATACATTTAAGACGATAAAAAGGTCAAAAGAGTTTCATTTCGTTGGCATCCCATATATTACTCTTCCTAATGCATCTTGAGAGGGTGATGTTTTGCTCAAAGTTGGTGCTGTTTCTTGCTCATTTTTTTTATATTTATTTTCTAATTCTGCTTGCATTTTAATCAGACGTGCTTGATTTTTTTTTCGCTGTTGTTCCATGCTAAAACCTCCCAATTCCTTAATTCTATCCCATAAGCTTGTTGAGGAAGCTTTCTGTGTAGCATTCGACTCAGTATCACCACTAAAGGCTTGTCTTTTGTGTGAAAAATCTTCATCATTACTTGTGTTTTCTCCAAAAATATTGTCTAGAACTTCCTCTAAATCATCTCTTGAATTCAATGCGCGTCGATCAAAAAGCTCTTCTGACCAATCATCCTCATCAATATCTATTTCTTCCATTGTGGTAGTGGATTCAATTTCACTTTGTTCATCATCACAACGTTGTTCTAACTCTTTTTCATCGAAAATTTCTTTTTTTTCTTCTTCACAATCTTGAACAGTAATCTCAAATCGTGAGATCAGATTTTCTTCCCTTTCTAATTTTTTTTTGATTTCCTCAATTTTCGTTTCTAAGACAAATTCCTGAGCATACAATTCTTGTTGCTCACTATTATCACTATTAGAAGTCAAAATGCTTGCTCTTTCATTTAATGTTGTAGCCTGTTCCTGCAACTGCTTCAATTGTTGAGTGTTTTGATTTAATTCCTCTTCCAAAAGAACTTCTTGATGTTGATGCGTCATTATAAGCTGTTCCATATGTTTCTCCTTATCCTCGATAACAGCTAATTCTAGTTGCCTTTCATTTAGTCCAGTCAATGTCTCTCTTTTAGGCTCATTAGATACTACGAGAGAACTAGGCGCATGACTCCTTTGAAAATTTTGGGAGTTTCTTTTTGTTGCAGCATCTATCCATGCACGTGTTTTATTGCGTTCTTCTGCTATTTTTTGAGGATCAAAAATATCATAAAAACATTGAAATATGGCCTCCAAATTTTTTATACCCGCCATATATGCCGCTGTAGAAATTTTGGACGCATTCTGTTGTTGCTTTTGCTTAATATCATTTGTTTTTGAGGCAAGATTGTTTTCTATTCTATCCAAAACCTTGTCTTGAATGACCATTAAATCTTTCTGCTTCTGAGTCGCTTCTGATGGCAAAATAGCTCTTATTTTCTCGCCAAAAGCTCTCACTTCTTTCACCTTAGATGTTAGCTTATCTAGTTTATCTACCGCTACTTTTATTTTGCGAGCTTTTTTTGCTTGCAGCATTTCATCAAGAATGGTCGGAATTTCTTGACAGGCTTGAAGAAATTTAGCTTCTTCAGATTGAGGTGCGCTCTTTAAAATATCTAACATGTCAGGCATATTCAACAAAGCCTGCATATCTGGTTCATTAAAAGAAAAACGTAATTTTTCAAATGAAGAAAAAAGTCCCTCTCTTTTTTTCTCTTTTTCTTTTAATTGACTTGTAAACATACTTATAACGCCATATAACATCACAGTAATTACGTTTATTATGGCAAAAAAAACTTAAAATTTCACCATACAACTCAGCACATAAAGAATTTTTATCCTATTATTTTACTCAGTAATTGCTTGTTCATTTGATATGCGGTAGAATTATGGCCAATTTTTTGTTTCACTATTATATTAGGTTTAATATCACATTATGAAAAAAGATATTCATCCGGCTTATGAAGCCATCAAAGTTACTTGCAGTTGCGGTTATACTTTTGAAACTCGTTCAACACTTTGCCATGATTTGCAAATTGAAACCTGTTCTCAATGTCACCCCGCTTATACAGGAAAACAAAATAAAACAGCGAATACTGCTGGTCCTATCGACAAGTTTAGAACGCGTTATGGCATGAAAAAGAATCAAGAAAAAGAAGAAGAAAGAAAAGCAGGTTAATGCTTATTAATTCATTCTTGATTGGGTCTCTGACGTAACCATATATGGGGAAAAAAGCAGTGAATACTAAAATCCATACCAATCGGTTCCTTGCATTAGTTGAAGAATGCAAAAAACACATAGAAGAGACCAATGTTGATGCTGTACGCTATCGCCAACTTGAAGGCGAAAGCCTTTATTTAATTGATGTGCGCGAAGATCATGAATGGGAAGCCGGGCATTTACCTGGAGCCATTCATTTAGGGAAAGGAGTTATTGAGCGAGATATTGAAAGGTTAATTCCCGATACCAACGCAGAATTATTACTGTATTGCGGTGGAGGATATCGCTCAGCTATCGCCGCTTACAACCTCAAAAAAATGGGTTATCAAAAAGCCACTTCCATGGATGGAGGTTTAGATCGGAA
>JAJZTL010000041.1:0-9305 GCA_021848965.1 Pseudomonadota bacterium | reverse complement strand
GGTTTTACAGATTGGGTTAACCATGGCTTTCCTCTAGAACAAGATTAATTTAAAAGGTACCTGGAGAATGGATGCCTGGGAAAAAGCCAAGCAGCATTGCGAAGAAATTATCTCTCTGCATCCGGAACATGCTGAAGCCTATAATAACTTAGCCATACTTTACGAAAAAAAGAATGATTATAGCAATGCCCTAAAAAATTATGCTATAGCCGTTAATCTTCAGCCAGATTACATCATAGCCCACCATAATTTAGGCTTATTCTTTTTAAAACATAACCAAATTGATGCAGCCATTGTACAATTTAGCAATGTACTTGAATTAAACGCTTCCTTATCCACTCATTACTACTTAGGCAATTGCTACTTAGCCAAAAATCAACTTGATTTAGCAAAAGAACAATATCTTGAGGCATTAAAATTTAGCCCTGAGCATAGTGATACATTAAATAATTTAGGCGTGACTTGCCTAAAAAAGGAAGAGTCTCAACTGGCCATCGATTATTTTACTAAAGCTCTTGCCTATGATATTAACCACGAAGATGCGCGGAATAATCTCGCCGCCACTTTCATGCAGTACGATCGTTATGAAAATGCAGCTAGACATTATCGCGAACTACTACAAAACCATCCAGAAAATACTGAGTATCATTATAATATTGCCGTGGCTTATATGAATTTAGGTCATTTAGATGAAGCCATTGAGCATTTTGAATCTGTGCTGGCAAAAAATCCGAATCATCCGGCCTCTCTTAATAATTTAGCCGCAGTTTATTGGCGATTAGGCAAAAAATCAAAA
This sequence comes from Pseudomonadota bacterium, assembly GCA_021848965.1. GTDB lineage: Bacteria > Pseudomonadota > Gammaproteobacteria > Legionellales > Legionellaceae > CABHON01. The sequence continues at coordinate 8,509 of JAJZTL010000041.1, read as the reverse complement.
ACCAAAATCTTATTATCTCGTGCTTTAGAGGTTGAACCCGAAAATCAAGCTAGTCAATATCTTTTATCCGCCGCCACCCATCAAGAAAATTATACTCAAGCCCCCGAAGAATATGTCAAAAATCTTTTCGATAATTATGCTATTCAGTATGATAACCATTTATGCCAAGAACTGCATTATCAATTACCAGCAAAAATAGGAGAGCTTCTTTCTCATTATTTACCACCACAACAAAAATTAAATACTATTTTGGATTTAGGATGCGGTACAGGACTACTAGGTCAATATTTGAAAAATCATTGTCACAACTTATGGGGCGTTGATCTTTCGGAAAAAATGTTAACATACGCAAAAAAAATAGGCTGGTATGATCAACTGTATTGTGATGAAGTTTTGCACTTCTTACGTAACACGACTGAACAATTTGATCTGATTGCGGCAGGAGAGGTATTTGAATATTTTGGTGATTTAAGTGCTATTTTCACCATGATTGCCAAACGTTTATCTCCTCGAGGCTTATTCATTTGCTCTATTGAGCCTACCACCGAAAAGGAAGATTTTATCTTACAAGAAACAGCTCGCTTTGCCCATAATACCGAATATATACAATACCTGGCTGAAAAAAACCATCTAAAAATAGTTGAAAAAATTTCTTTTTCTGCTCGTTTGCAAAATCACAAACCACTTCCTTCGTACCTCTTTTTATTTCAAACAATCATTTAAAAGCTTATATTATGTCACTTGAACTTCAACAACACACCCCCATGATGCAACAGTATCTTAAAATTAAGGAGAATCATCCTCACATGTTGCTTTTTTATCGCATGGGAGATTTTTATGAAATGTTTTTTGAAGACGCTCGTCGAGGCGCCACCTTATTGGATATTACCTTAACTTATCGAGGACAATCAGCAGGCAATCCCATTCCGATGGCAGGCGTTCCATATCATGCTGTTGATTCCTATTTGGCTAAATTAATTCGCTTAGGCGAATCGGTTGTTATTTGCGAGCAAGTGGGAGATCCCGCCACAAGTAAAGGCCCTATGGAACGCCAAGTCACTCGTATTATTACACCGGGGACTGTAACAGATGAATATTTACTGTCTGATCGCAAAGAAAATATTTTAATGGCTATTCACCAAGTGAAAAATATTTTTGGCCTTGCATACATTGACTTAAGTAGAGGCTGTTTTCACCTCTTGCAATGTGAAACAAAAGAAGCTTTAGAAGCAGAACTTGAACGTTTAAAGCCCGCAGAAATTTTGATGAATGAAAGCCTCCAAGACTTCCCATTTCATCCAAGTTTCAAAACCAAAATACGTCCTATCTTTGAGTTTAATACTCCTACCGCACACGCTTTATTATCTCAACAATTAAACGTTCAACATTTATCAGGTTTTGGTTGTGATAATACCCCTATTGCCGTATCAGCTGCTGGTTGTTTAATGCATTATCTTCGCGAAACACAACGTACCACATTACACCATATTCATGATCTTCGCGTAGAACTTACTGAAGAATGCGTCATACTGGATCAAGCAACACAACGTAATTTAGAAATCAGTCAAAATTTATCCGGTAATACAGAAAATACTTTATTAAATTTAATCGACAAAACCGTCACAGCTATGGGAAGCCGCCTTCTACAACGTTGGCTCAGTCGCCCCCTGCGTGAGCATGCTATATTAACAAAACGTCAAGACGCCATAGACCTTCTTATTCAAGAACATGCTTTTGAATCCATACAGCTCCATTTAAAAGCAGTCGGCGATATGGAACGAATTTTAGCGCGAATTGGATTAAAATCTGCACAACCGCGCGATCTCGTTGTGTTAAGACAAACGCTTACTCAGTTACCCTTATTACAGCAAATATTAAGCTCTATAAAAAACAATCAACTTCTTCCCGTTTTTCAACAATTTCCTGAGATTAAACAATTATTAACTCGAGCTGTTGCAGAATCCCCAGCGAGTCTGATTCGAGATGGTGGCGTCATTGCTGAAAAATTTGATGCAACATTAGATGAACTCAGATCCTTAACCAATCATGGTACTGACTATTTAATTCAATTAGAACAAAAAGAAAAAATTCGCACGGGTTTATCGGGATTAAAAGTTGGCTATAATCGTGTCAGCGGCTATTTTATTGAAATTCCTAAAGGACAAGCGCAGCAAGCTCCACAAGAATATATCAGACGCCAAACACTCAAAAATGCCGAACGCTATGTGACCCCGGAATTAAAGCTATTTGAAGATAAAATCTTAAGTGCTCGTTCTCAAGCATTAGCCCGAGAGAAAATGCTGTATGAACAATTATTAGAAAATTTGCTTCCCTCTTTGCCACTGTTGCAACGTACCGCAGCCGCCCTAGCAAAACTAGATGTTTTAACCAATCTAGCCGAACGCGCAGTTTATTTAAAATTAACTCGCCCTGTTCTCACCTCAACCCCAGGAATTCATATTACCGCCGGCCGTCACCCCGTGATTGAACATACGTTAAAAACAACATTTATTCCCAATGATGTAAACTTAACACCAGACCATCGTCTACTGATGATTACAGGCCCCAACATGGGAGGAAAATCCACCTACATGCGTCAAACGGCCTTAATTGTTCTGATGGCTTATATTGGTAGTTTTGTCCCTGCTGAGTTTGCAGAAATTGGCCCCATTGATCGCATTTTCACCCGCATTGGTGCAGCAGATGACCTGGCTTCTGGACGTTCAACTTTTATGGTAGAAATGACTGAAACAGCCAATATTTTACGCTTTGCCACAAAAAACAGTCTCGTTCTTGTTGATGAAATTGGGCGAGGCACCAGCACCTTTGATGGACTGGCCTTAGCCTGGGCTTGCGCTGAAAATCTTGCATCAACTCTACAATCCTTTTGTTTCTTCGCTACCCATTACTTTGAATTAACCCACCTAGCCAATGAGATAAAAGCTATTCAAAATATTCATCTCAAAGCCTTATTTCAAGAAGACAAAATAGTTTTTCTTTACAAAGTAGAACCCGGCCCCACTTATAAAAGTTATGGGCTTGAAGTCGCCAAACTGGCTGGAATTCCAGAGACAGTGATACAAAGCGCTCGTGTTAAGTTAGCTCAATTAGAATCTTAAGAAATAACGTGTCTATTCAGCAGAATTACACAAAATTAGCCAAGAACCACAGAACTGTAGGGGCGAATAATATTCGCCCCTAAAGCTCGATCCGTTTCCTTTGCTGAATAGTTACTCTTCAATGCAAACCACTTTATCCTCTGTAGCAAAATAAGATTGGGGTGACAACGTTTTTTTCCAGTCAGGCATGCTTTCCAACGAGGCTAAATGAGTCTTAACACTTGAATTGATATGAGATAATTCTGCAAGCTCTTCCAAAATATCAATAACATTCATCATTTCTTCCTCATAAATCAACCATTATACCCTATGACCAATATTTTTTGCATCTATAGCAAATCATAAAACAAATAAACCCAATGAAACCAACAATGCACCAAAGCATATTGGGGCCCTTGTGTGTATAAATGACTCCACCCACGCTAGATCCAAATGCTCGACTAGCACCATAAATCGCACGATAAAAACCCAAACCTCTCCCTTTTTTTTGATTAGGGCTCACTTGATGACAAACCAATTGAACAGAAGGAAAAAATATCACCTCTCCTAGTGTTGAAATAAAAATTGCCAACATCGCGTAAAAATAATTTTTGTAAAAAACTAACATCAACAAACTAGTCCCTTGCAATAATGCTCCCATTCCAACCAGGAACACCTTATTTTTATTTTGACATACCTGAGAAACGAAAGGTTGCAACAACACAACAAGAATACAGTTAAGTGCAAAAAGATAGCTTACACCTCTAACTCCATAACTAGAGAAAGTCTCTCGAATATAAATGTTATAGGTTGTACTATATTGCATTACAATAGCCCCACCCAAAAATACGCAAATAAGCGCAATAGGTAAAAGTATTCTTCTTTGCTTTTTGTTAAATGGTTCATTATTAGTTGTATTTAGGAACTCATCGTTTAATGGAGAAGTAAAGAAACAAACAAAAGCGGCTAAAAAAACTAAAAACAATCCTACTAATAAAAAAATATGCAGAAAACTATATTGCGCAAAATAGCCTATAAGTAATGCAGAAATACCTAATCCAAGATTAGACATAATAGCCAACAATCCTAATACTTTGGTTTTTTTTCGCTCATCATGCTGGCAAAAATGCAACAACATTGTATAAAGTCCAGTAATGGATAAATAATTTGCACATCCAATACCTCCTGCAATAAACATTAAAAAAAGAGGAAAATGCCATATTGGAAGAATAAAATATCCTATAGCTTGTAATAATAGACCTGCAATTGTTGTACTTTTAGAAGAAAACTTATCAGACAACTCCCCTCCTAACACGCCTCCTATAATGGTCCCAACACTATAAAAAGCAATAATATATCCAGTTATAGACATAGAAAAATGTAATACTGTAACAAAATACAATGAAAAAAAATAAAATGCGCAAGAAAGCACTGAGCTGAAAAAATTTACGACAACACCTTTCCAAATATCATAAGAAAAATCAAAAAAATAGCTTTTAATAGTATTCATCTATTATTTTTCTCAATTTTTATACATCCTTTTAGAAAAGAGGCATCTCCTGGAAATCTGGGATTTATTTTTTGTCCGACGTGAGAAATAGCTAAATTAAATCGATTATCGGTTTCAGATAGCTCTTTGGAGTGGCGTATAATATTTTCTTTATCATAATCACAATGATAAGGAGTAAATACTACTTGTCGGCTAATTTCTCCAGGAGTGGTATCGTAATAACGATTATCACGTTGAGCAAGGATTCTCTTAAAAGTTATCATCAAATCTTGCAGTCCACGCATATCTGCCAATGTCGTCGCTGACTCCCTCATTCGAATGGAAAATCTTGGCATCGATGGATATTTAAGAGGATAATACACGGGCAATGCTTCTTTAAAAGAAAAATGTTTAGGAATCATAATAATCGGAAGATATTCTTCTAACCGATAAATAGTAGAATACGCATATTGTAATGTACTTAATGGAATTACCTCATCATCAGAGGCCGGTGCATACCCAGGGACGGCACCAGATGCAATAGTAAACAACCAATGAGCTGTGTCAGTCCAAAAAGGACTAGGTTTTAATCCAGCTTCTTTTTGCAGCAATGAAAATAATAATCCATAGAACACATAGTCTTTTTCAAAAGAAAAAGACTCATGCAACAAACTTTCCAAGTAAATTCTGATTTTGAACCATTGAGGATTGGTGTTAATATTTTTTTTCCAAATCTCTGAAAAATACAGTAACTCTAATTTCCAAGAGCATTCCAATGTGCTGCTATCAGTAATTGTTTTAAACAAAAGACCATGCTCATATAAACACTTTGGTACCCCGTGACTAATATTTAATTTATATTTAAGTCTTAAATGATTATTTCTTGCAGTAATGTTGGGTAACATTAATGCGGAACGAGCCCCTGCAAATCCAAAATAAGATGAAAAAACAGTATTCGAAAATGAAGCATTTGGATTAGCATTATTAAATGCATGTTTTAATGCTCCGCTTAAAGAAAAAAACTCTCCTGGCTTATACATTTTTATAGGCAACGTTAATTTTTGTGTTTTTAAATCAAGGCAATACTCCATTTTTTTATCCAATACCATACCCAATGGCAAGCCATTTTTTCCATACCCCAAATCTTGCATAACCTCATTAGAAAAATGAATATCTAGCAAACGGTGCAAATTTCCTTCTTCATTGGGCAAAACTGCCCCTTTTCCAGCACCTAATGAAGCGCCATAAGGATATCGAGCAATGTATAATGGAAAATCTTTTGCTGGCAAATCTAATTGTTCAATTAATTCAGCAAAGCAAGGATTAACACAAGCCACAAATTGTTTAATTTCTGGCCAAAATACCTTAACGAGGCTTTTATCTTCTTTAATTCGTTGAATCATAAAACATAACTACATTAATGTCTTAAAACTAAAGAGGCTAACATATTTTATGGACAAAAAATATTAAAAACACGCAGATGTTTTGTTTGGTAAGATACGAGCGAAGTAGACGAGAGAACCGTACACATAAGAACGTCAATACAACTCGGAAAAACAAAAAATTCATCTGCAAAGTGTATAACTTAAACTACTTCTTAATAGCATTAAGTTGTATTTTTAGCTTTTTTAGCGCTTCTAAAAATTCCTCTCGATGAATAGGGACATTTTTGGGTGCTTTAATCCCAAGTTTGACTAAACCTGAAGGGTAAATACGTAAAACAACAATTTCAATTTTATCGCCAATATAAAAAGATTTATTTTTTTCAGTTGATATAATATTCATTATTTTCTCCAATGCAGTAAGTTAACAAAAATACAAATTTGTTAGTCTTAAAATTTATCTCACAAAACTAACAATGAAATTATGCTTAAATAAATACATAATGGATCAGAAAAATATGTTCTTAACATTTACCCTTAAAATCTCAGAGTGAATCAGTAAATAAATACTAAAAAAATAGATGTCTGATTTTACTTTTCGCTTCTGCGATAAGAGAAACTTTTTTTTGTCTTCGGCAGAGAACGATCACAATTTAAGACATCCACCAAAAAATATGAATCTTTCAAAAGATGCGATTGCCCTGCAAAACGACAATTGTCGATTGACTCCTCCAAAATAACACTCTAAAATGGAAGCACAAAATAACAATTGTTATTTTGTGCTTCCATTTTAGAGGTAATGATGTCTCACTTTATTGGTCGAGAAAAAGAATTAAAATATTTAACTGCATACCAATCAAAACACTTGGCCTCTTTTATTCTTATAAAAGGACGAAGACGGATTGGAAAAAGTCGACTGATTCAGGAGTTTGGTCAATTATTTGATCGGGTTTATTCTTTTGCTGGACTTGCACCGGATGAACATACAACAGCACAACATCAACTCAATGAATTTTCGCGACAAATAGCACGTGAATTTAAAACTGCCTACGCACAATATCAAGATTGGAGCGATGCCCTTTGGGCGGTGGGAGAACGAGTTCAAACAGGAAAAACACTGTTAGTTTTTGATGAAATTTCATGGATGGGCTCGAAAGAGCTGACATTTCTTGGAAAAATAAAAAATTTATGGGATTTACAATTAAAAAAGAATGATCAGCTGATTTTTATTATTTGTGGTTCAGCATCCGCCTGGATTGAAAAAAACATTCTCAGTCATACCGGGTTTGTCGGCCGTATATCTTATACGCTCACCCTAAAAGAATTGTCTTTAAACTATTGCAGTGAATTCTGGCCAGATAATATTTCAGCATATGAAAAATTAAAAATATTAGCAATTACCGGCGGCATTCCTAAATATCTTGAGGAAATGAATCCAAAATGGAGCGCGGAAGAAAATATCAAAAAACTGTGTTTTTCAAACGGTGGCTTTTTGGTCAATGAATTTGAACAAATGTTTTCTGATATATTTTTACGAAAATCATCGTTTTATCGCCAGATTCTTGAAGCATTATCTCATGGTGCTAAAGAGCAGACAGATATCGCTCAAACGCTCAGTCTTGAGCATCGCGGGCGCATTTCTGATTATCTGTGGGAACTCGATGAAGCAGGGTTTATTACACGTGATTACACGTGGAACTTAAAAACTGGGCAGGATATGAAATTAAGTCGATATCGTTTATCGGATAATTATAGTCGGTTTTATTTAAAATATATTGCCAAAAATCAAAGTAAAATTAAGCGAAATGCCTTTGAATTAAAATCGCTCACTTCATTACCAGAATGGAACACAATAATGGGATTTTCTTTTGAAAATTTAGTACTTAATAATCGACCATTATTATTCAAACAGCTGAATATTCTGCCTGAAGAAATTATATCAGAGAATCCTTTCTTTCAACATAAAACGGCACGTTCAGCAGGATGCCAAATCGATTATATGATTCAAACTAAGTATAACACACTATATATTTGTGAAATTAAATTCTCAAAATCTGTTATTGGCGCAAGTATCATGGACGAAGTTCAGAAAAAAATAGATGCTATTGCGCTCCCTCGAGGGTTTTCTTGTCGCGCTGTTTTAATTCATATAAATGGTGTCAGCGTTGATGTGATTGATAGTGATTATTTTTCTCAGATCATTGATTTTAGTAATTTTCTCCAAAAAAATTAACGACCAATAATTTTTAGAATAGACACCCATTAAATAAATTGGGTGTCTAAATATGAGAGGATAGATATACCGGGATGAACATACGTGATTTAAAATATTTAGTGGCGGTTGCGGATTTCTGCCATTTTGGCAAAGCTGCGGAAGCTTGTTTCGTTACCCAGCCCACATTAAGCATGCAGATTAGGGTCTGTTGACATTTCAGTTTCTTATCAAAACAATCGATCCATTGTAGGGGCGAATAATATTCGCCCTTCTTGCTGATAATGTGGATCTCAATAAAGCCATCATGGGCGAATGTTATTCGCCC
>JAJZTL010000140.1 GCA_021848965.1 Pseudomonadota bacterium | reverse complement strand
CCGCGATTAAAAATTTTGAATAAATTTCTGAAAGATGGTTCTTCACATGAAGGTCATTTCACAATTTTACAAACTGTCGCACAAAGTTATCAGCAGATTCTAGATCTTGCTAAAAAATTAAAAAAAGCAGAGCCCCCTGTTTATCGTGAAGAAGATGAAGCTAGACAGTTACTCCTTATGTTATCTTTTGGTGATCGTTTGTGTCGACGTCGCAAGAACTCTGATCGTGCATTAATGGTCGGTGGTCGTGGTGTAAAATTATCAGATCGAACGCTTGTGAAAAGGAGTGAATTTTTTATTGCATTGAATGGTTTTGAAGAAAGCGGCGAGGCTGAAACTTTGATTAATCAGGCGAGTGGGATAAATAAAGAATTTTTGTTCAAACACTTTTCCGACAACATAATAAAGAAAAGAGACATTATTTTTGAAGCAGAAAAATCGCAATTTTATCAGCGGGAATTTAAAACACTTTGGGATTTACCTATAGAAGAACCGAATTTTTCGCTGGCAACCTCTGTACACGTTGCAGAAAAATTGCCTGATATATTAACTGACAATTGGGCGAGCACACTGAAGAAAAATGAAAATTTACATGAGTGGTATCAAAAGATTATATTTTTACGATTCCATAAGGCATTAATACCCCCTCATATACAAGATGAATTGGAAAGTCTTTTCGACGGAGATGCATTAAAAAAATCATTTTGCTTAACTGTATTTAGACAAGCATGTTTCGGTGAAAGTAAAATGACCTTCGTACTGCAAAAGAATTTAGTGTATTTTTTTGAACTAAATATATCTGAAACATTACGTAGTATTTTACAAACCGAACTCCCAAATAGGTTAAAAGTTCCAAGTGGTAGCATGATACCCATTCATTATTCAACGGTTGAACATCCCTTTCTTAGAGTACGCATCCAAGAAGTGTTTGGATGGGAAGAAACGCCGAAAATATTATTTCAGAGTGTGTCAGTTGTACTGCATTTATTAGGGCCGAATTTTCGTCCAGTGCAGGTAACAAGCGATCTAGGAAGCTTTTGGAAAAATGGTTATTCAGAAATCCGTAAAGAGTTACGGATACGTTATCCTAAACATCAATGGCCATTAAATCCTGCTGATGGCATTGCTCACGCGAAGGGATCGAGGCGAAAATAAAAGAAATCCAACGATGAATCTATGGTTGTTTGGAAACGGGATCACCGCAATGTGGTCTCGTTACCATACAATTTTTACGTCAGGGCGCAAGTTCCGGAGTGCGAGGCCATAATCTGTTACTGCTGTCCGAGATATACTTTGTTAGTATCCCAAAAACACATGTTCAAAAAATCAATTAATAGACAGAATTGCCTATGACCTTTACCCCTTTGAATGAGTTCAGTGGCTTGGATTCTTTAAAATAATTCGGTTTAAATTTCATCTAACTCCTCTTAGGAAATACACAGTCAGCCTTTCTCGCCATTTAATAAATATTCACAATCATTTACAGATAAAGGAGGACTAAAATAATAGCCTTGCACTGCGTCAACGTTATGGGTACGTAATAAATTCACTTGCGAAATATCTTCAACCCCTTCAGCAATCACTTGCAGCTGTAAACGGTGAGCTAATCCAATGATGGCTTCCAAAATAATCTTATCTTGCTCTTTTAACTTATTTTTATTAATAAAAGATCGGTCAATTTTTAATTTACTAAGAGGCAATCGTGTCAAATATGCTAAGCAGGAATAGCCTTTGCCAAAGTCATCAATGACTAAATTAACGCCTAAATTTTTTAACGCCTCAATTTCTTTTATAATGTTGGCTGATTCGATAAGAATAGATTCAGTTAACTCAAGCTCTAAATAGACAGGTTGCAGTTGAGTTTCTGCTAAAATGTCGGCAATTAGTTGGCTAATAGATTGATTTTCAAATTGCAATGCTGAAATATTAACCGCTATAGGTATCCTCGGTAAATCTTTATTTTGCCAGCTCTTAACTTGCTGGCAGGCTGTCCGCAGTACCCATTCACCTACGGACAGCATGAACGGCGTTTTTTCGAGCAATTGAATAAATTGCTTGGCTTCTAATAATCCCTTTGTTGGATGTTGCCAGCGTAGTAATACTTCAAGACTTATAATGCGCTCGCTTACTAAATCAAAGATTGGCTGATAAAATAAACAAAATTCCTGATTCGCTAATGCATTTTCGAATTCAACTTCAAGATGATGGTTTTGCTGAATGTATTGAGTTAATGCCACTGAATAAAACTGATACTGGTTTTTACCCAGTTCTTTAGCCCGATATAGAGCCGTATCCGCTTGCTTTAAAAGGCTCTGAATATCCGTAGCATCTTTGGGGAATAAACTGATACCAGCACTGGTTGAAATATGAATAGTGTGGCCTTGTATAATAACAGGAGCAGCAAGTTTCTGATAAATTTTATCTATGATGACCTTTACCTTCATGCTTTCATCAAGGCTGTCCAATAAAATCACAAACTCATCGCCTCCCAGACGTACTGGCAAATCGCCAGCTCGCAGACACGATTTAATCTGCTCTGAAAAATAGATAAGTAACTTATCACCGACTTCATGACCCATAGTATCGTTAATAGTTTTAAAATAATCCAAATCTAGGAAAATTATGGCTAATTGTTTGGCTTCACGTGATAAACGCGAGGCACTTTGCTGAAAAATTTGAAAGAGAAGATTACGATTGGCAAAACCCGTCAATGGATCATGGGTTGTTTGATAATAAAGGTAAGCATTTTCTAATGAAATGGCGGCTTGGGACACCACGATAGTAAGGTCTTGTAAATGCTGAGCAGTAAAGGAATGCTTAAGCATATTATTTTCAAGATAGAGAATGCGTCTTAGTTGACCTTGATAGAAGAAAGGAATTATTAATATTGATTTAGATTTAGACTGCTGTAAATAAGGGTCTAAAAATTGGATGTCGTTAGCGACGTCCTGTATTAGCACGGCTTCTTCGGTGCGTTGGACGTAGTTAATAATCGTGAGCGGTAAATCTGAGCGTGTCTCTACGCTTTTTGCATCTACCAACCAAATGCGTTGTTTCTCTAAAGTACCCTCAGCTTCGATAAGCCAGGAATTGTCCTTCTTTATGATAAGTACACTCCGTTGTGCGCCAGCATTTTCAAGCACAATTTTCAGTAGTTTTTTTAATAACTTATCGAACTGTATTTCACTGGCAATCGTTTGAGTTAATTTGAGAATTGCCATAAAATCTATGGAAAGATCACTGCTTGATGTCGATGTTTGCGTGTTAGTCATGAGCTTTTGCTGTAAGGATGTCTTAGGACGATCATACTCATAAAACGATTGGGGATATTGTTGCTTTAGACGCTGGCAAAGTGCGAGTGCTCCCCAACGCTCATACCCATAATGCGCTTCGTGAAAATAGTGTTTAGCTATGTGCGGTTTGTTTTCCTGTGAGTAAAAGCGAGCAGCACACTCATTAATAACGCCAGTAAGCTGAGGGTGATTATTAT
>JAJZTL010000139.1 GCA_021848965.1 Pseudomonadota bacterium | reverse complement strand
CGATCTTCATCCTCCTTTTGCCCATTTAGAAGTTGCATTAGAAACAGGACGTACGCATCAAATTCGTGTTCACTTAGCTCATATCCATTTACCCATTGTCGGGGATCCTCTCTACGGTATTTCAGGATTGCAATTATCTCGTTACCCAACTCTTGAGACTGAGATTACCGATTTTTTCAAAACATTTTCAAGACAGGCATTGCATGCTTATCGTCTCAGCCTAAATCATCCGGACACCCATGAAAAAATGACATGGGAAGCCCCTCTTCCTGATGATATGCAGCAATTACTTACTCTTACAAAAAATTCTGGAGACACCTTATGAATCCCTTCATCACTCCTAACTGGTCAGCACCCTCTCATATTAAAGCTTACACAACACTACGTTATCCTGGCCATAGCCAAGCACCTTATGCAGGAAATAATCTTGCCTTTCACGTAGGAGATAATAAATCCCATGTTCAAATGAATCGCCAAGCTATGCGACAAGCACTTCATTTGCCCGATGAGCCCAAATGGATTAATCAAACGCATAGCACTATCGCCCTCTTAGCTGAAAATATTTCTTCCAACGAAACCATAACCGCCGATGCATCGTTTACTCAGCAACCTAATACTATTTGCGTTGTTATGACAGCGGATTGTCTGCCTATTTTAGTCACCAATAAAGAAGGTTCTGAAGTTGCCGCGATTCACGCAGGTTGGCGCGGCTTGGCAGAGGGAATTATTGAAAACACTTTAGCGTCTCTACAATCGACTTCGGACACCCTAATAGTTTGGATTGGACCCTCTGTTTCTCAACCTCATTATGAAGTAGGAGATGATGTTTATAATGCGTTCGCTGCGCATCATTCTTTATCAGAAATGCAACAAGCCTTTCAGAAAAAGCCCATGATAGAACAACAAAAATGGTTCGCTGATGTACCTTTACTAGCATATCAGCGCTTGTTACGCTTAGGAGTTCACTCGGATAGTATTTATCTATCGAATGAATGCACCTATGCTCAATCTGATCGTTACTTTTCTTATCGGCGTGACGGAGTTACCGGCCGTCTGGCAAGTATGATTTTTATTGCTCTATAGAAAATCAATAGATTAGCAGGCTTTACAAATAGTGGTAATAAATTATATAATTCGCCTTTTATCAATAAAAACTTTGGAGTGAAAGTTATGGTAGTAATTCGTTTGGCACGAGGTGGAGCCAACAAGCGTCCTTTTTATCGATTAGTTGTTGCTGACAAGCGTTGTCGTCGAGATGGTCGTAATATTGAACAAATTGGTTTTTTTAATCCTATTGCATCAGAAAATGATACTAAATTCACAGTAAAAATGGATCGTTTAGAACATTGGCTATCTGTTGGAGCCCAAATGTCAGATCGTGTTAGTTCTTTAGTTAAAGAACATCGTAAAGCCATTAAGGCCAACACAGGTGCAAACACCAACACTGATGCAGCCTAATACAGAAGAACATTTTGTTGTTATTGGTCAAATAGGTCGTCCTCAAGGTATCCATGGAGGCATGCGTCTAAATTCCTATACGCAACCACTTGAGAATATATTGAGTTACCAACCTTGGCTTATTCAAAAACAAGGTACAGATATTTGGGAAGAGTTTCATTGTAAAAAGGTGGAGCATCATGCAAAAGGCATGATTATTTTCTTGCAAGAAATTGATGATCGAACTGCAGCGGCTTGTTATACACAAGCCAATGTTGCAGTAATGCGTCATCAATTACCAGCGCTTTCTGAGGACGAATATTACTGGAGTGATCTCGAAGGGTTGAATGTTAAAACTCAAGACGGAATTTTTCTTGGGATTGTAGATCATCTGTTTGAAACAGGAAGCAATGATGTGTTAGTGGTTAAAGGAGAAAAAACCCACTTAATTCCCTATCTAAGGGACAATACCATTATTAATATTGATCTCATAAATAAAGTTATTTGGGTTAATTGGGACCCAAGCTTTTAACCCTTCCTTCTATCATGCTACACATTGGCGTTATTACTTTATTTCCTGAGATATTTGAAGCACTTCAATGGGGCGTGTCTGGTAGAGCATTAACGCAACAATTAGCTCAAATAGATTATTTTCACCTAAGAAATTATGCGCAAAACTCCCATAAAACTGTTGATGACAAACCTTATGGTGGCGGTCCTGGGATGGTGATGATGGCGCCACCTTTGAGAAGAGCCATTCAGGACGCTAAAGAAAAATTAGGCCCACAAACAAGAACAGTATATTTATCCCCTCAAGGACAGCCTATTAATCAAGTGAAAATACTCGATTTTATGCAAACTAACGTTCCTCTTTTATTGATTGCGGGACGTTATGAAGGTATTGATGAAAGAGTTATTCAGTTAGATGTGGATGAAGAATGGTCCATTGGCGATTTAGTTCTCAGTGGCGGAGAAATCCCTGCAATGGCAATCATTGATGCGATGATTCGCTTAATTCCAGGAGCGTTAGGAGATGAAAACTCAGCGACACAAGACTCATTTACTGAAGGTTTACTCGAATATCCACACTATACTCGACCCAGAATAGTTGAAAATCTTAGTGTACCTGATGTATTATTGGGCGGCAATCATAGTACCATTACCCAATGGCGACAAAAACAAGCCCTGGGAAGAACTTGGTTAAAAAGGCCGGATTTACTGGAACGATTAAAATTATCTCCCAAGCAGCTGCAATTGCTTGAGGAATTTAAACATGAGTATTATATAGAGGAGCACTAGCATGCCAAATATTATTGAACAATTGGAAAAGGAACAAATAACCCAACTGGGCAAAGAAATTCCTGAATTTAAAACCGGCGACACTATCGTTGTTAATATCAAAGTTGTCGAAGGTGAACGTGAACGTCTTCAAGCCTTTGAAGGCGTTGTGATCGCGAAACGTAATCGCGGATTAAATTCTGCATTTACTGTACGTAAAATTTCTCATGGCGAAGGCGTTGAACGTGTATTTCAAACTTATAGCCCTTCTATAGCTGGCATTGTAGTTAAGCGTCGTGGCGATGTTCGCAAAGCAAAAATTTATTATCTCCGCGAACGCTCTGGTCGTTCTGCGCGTATCCGAGAAAAATTGCCTAATAAAAAACCTGTTGTTTCAGCCAAAACTGAAGCTACCACTGCTACTGCATCTGAACAAGCAGCAGAATAAATAAACTTTTCATAAATGAACTTTCTTAATCGAAAGTTCATTTACAGAAAATATGAAAATTTCTTTAGAGGATCCGTACAACATAAATAAGCTCCTATTGATGGCATGGGTTTGAAGTCATCGGGTTTTTCCTACTCTTCGCGCTTTATCAAGCTCGAATCCAACATCTTTTCTAGCATCCATTTTAAACTCAACTCTCTCAGTTGATTGAAAGAGTCACCTAAAAATTTCAAATTTTTGATTTTTTTATATCTGTTTTAATATAAAAATCAAGTAGAAGAAAATAACCTATACTTTCCGGAAAGACCATTAAAACCCATTAACAAAAC
>JAJZTL010000040.1 GCA_021848965.1 Pseudomonadota bacterium | reverse complement strand
GTGCTTGAGTGGGATTTACGCGTAGCACCAAATGATAATGATTTTGCATAATGGCATATGCGCAAATGTCGATGCTAAAGATGCTGGTTAAGAATTTTAAACGATTGACAATGGTATCTCTGCGATGAAGGCATACGTTGCCTGTCTCGTTTTGCCAAAATAATTTGGCTCGTCGTACACAGCGAGTATAGCAGTGATAAAAAAGAGTAGTATTTAAGTCGATTTGAAGAGAGCGAGCTCTTGGCATGATTGGACCTCGTTGGTTTGATTACTTACAACTATGAATCATATACTATTTTGAAGAGAGAAAAAATAGAAGGTGCAAAAAATAATGGGTGTCTTGTTTTGTGAAGGATAATGTTTAGAATTAGACACTTATTTGTTGTATATTAAGATTAAAAGATAGATAATATTTCTATGATGAAAAAATTAGTTTCCATTTCTGTGTTAAGTCTTTTTTTATTAGGTTGCTCCTTTAATCAAGTTGTACATGAAGCTCAAGTTGGAGATCAAAGACTAGATCAATCTGTAGAGCAGCCTCCTGTCTCTGCTGGTCCACCAGATGAGGTGCAAGTGCAAAAAGCTGATTATCAATCAGCAGTGATAGAAAATTCTCCTGACGAAGATTCCTAGGACGCGCTTTAGGACAAAAAAATTGAACAATACCAATGATTTTACTTCAGGCTTTTTTGGTCTTAGTAATGATTTGAGAGTAGAAGAGCTGCATACTCATGATTCGCGTTCAACTGTCTTATACAATTGAAGGTGTTTTACACGTGCAGGTAGGGCAAGATCTCTTTATTAGATTTCTTTCGAAACTCATTCTTTTGCTTTATTTCTTCGTCATTCGGCTTTCTCGAATCCTCATGTACTACTTGTACACTCCGGTTCTCAAAAGTCTCATTCCTCGAACTAAAAGCAAAATTATTGAGTTTTGAAAGAAGTCTATTGTGCCTCCTAATATGGCATTTTTTATTCCGGGAGGAAGTGAGCATAAAGCAGAAATGAGGAAAGCATTAAAGGTTTATAACGTTTATTTTGATAGTCATTACTTTTCTTAACTGCCTCAAGTTCCACAATTAATTCATATTTCTGCATTGGCAATGAAAGTTATTAATAAGCTCTGTCATTTTCGTATCGATGATAAAAAAGAATCCACTCCCTCTTTGAAAAAAGGGGAGTAGATATCAACTTCTGTGGTTCTGAACTCAAGCAATAAATACTTAACTCATTTTCATTAATTGGCCGCGAATTTCGCCTAATTCATTCAAGCAGGTATGAAAATTAATATACAGTTTTCCATCCATCAATGCTTGAATTTCTTGCTGTTCAGTCATTTTCAATTTAGGATTCCCTTTCAGAGTATAACTACCCGTAATAAATCCAGCTGTACTTTGAGGACATGACTGACCATCTAATTGTTTAGCTGAAAAGCCCAGCGCGTCGCTGTTTTTTGGCGGTTGACCACAAATAGTTTGTACAATAGGACCTTCTTCTTTGCTAGAGGCAAAATGGAAATGAGCCATAATAGGATTGCCACTTAAGCCATCATAAGCAATAGCATATTTTAAAGTATGTGTTTTAGGATCAAAGCTAAAAATAGCTTCGCCTATTGCCTTGGAGTAATCAACGGGTGCAGGGTTTGCTTTGCAAAGATTAGCGTAAAAAGGATGGGGTACGTCCGGAGAATTAGGTTTAAACAGCTGATGCATGACATTGTCGCTAGAGAATTTAGCTTGGAACAAAATAGGCTCTTGACTGTCATTACTCGAGGCGCTGTATCCTGTTAATGCAAAAGACGCAAAACAGAGCCCCATGAAACCTGCTGCAAATAAATATTTCTTTTTCATATTTTACTCATTAAATTTTAGAAGTTTATTAAAACATAAACAATGTAGATAAAATTTGTAGAATTGTCGACTATTCTTTAACAGCAGTTTGGGAGCGATAATGCCAAAATTTTGGCATTAATAAGCAACATAGGGCAACACCACCTATGCATAAAGCACCTCCTGAAATAATGGAGAATCCAACGCCAAACAATGAAGCAACAAATCCGGCTTCTGTATCACCTAGTTTTGGGCCACTGAGATAGCTAATCATTTCGATACCTGCCAGTCGTCCGCGATATGATTTTGGGATAGTTTCATTCCATAATGTTCCCCGAAAAATGGCGCTGACTTCGTCAGCAGCGCCTGCTAAGGCAAAAAAGAATAGCCCAACCCAAAGAAGATGATAAAAAATACCAAAAAGAAGAATGCTTATACCCCATATTGTCGCTGCGATAGCAATGCCGGCTCCATGGCGTTTAATTTTCATGGTCCATTGACTAAAACATGACATAATCAGAGCGCCTACAGCGGGAGCAGAATAAAAAAAGCCTAACATAGAAGAATCATGAGCATTGGTTACAATCGCTGGAATAAGTGCTGTTGGCATACCAAAAATCATCGCAATAAAATCTACCCAGTATGAACCCATTAATTCTTGACGCGAAAGTGCATATTGGCAGCCTTCTTTCAGTGATTTCCACACAGATTTTATTTCTTCATTATGTTGCAAAAGAGGAATATCAATGCGTAATAAACACAACACCGAAAACATAAAGGAGCATACATCGACTAGAAATGTAAAAGTTAAACCAAAAAAGGCTAATATAAGTCCGCCAAAAGAAGAACCGCCAATCACGCAGACATTATATTTGAAGGAAGACAGCACGCTTACTTGGGCTAAATCTTTTGCCTCAACTAACTGTTGTACACTGCTTTCGAGGGCGGGTCGATGTAAGCCATTAAGCCCCGACATTAAGGGTGCGACTAAGAAAATAAGCCAAATAGAAGGTGCTGTTTGAAAAGCATTTAACATTAATAAGAGAGAACCAATACTTAAAGAGAACTCTGCTTTTAGTAACAGAGCGCGCCTGGAATAGCGATCAGCGAAGACACCACCGAGTAAGGCTGTAAATAACAGTGGGAGTAACTGTAGCAAGCTTAATATGCCTACCATAGCGGTGGAATGCGTTAAGGTATAAATTTGATAAGGAAGTGCTACATTAGTAATGGCCGTTCCCAGCATGGATACAAACTGGCCTGCATAAAGCCAGCGAAAGCTTCGATTTTTGCGTAATAGGGAAAGATTAATCAAATATGACATAGTTGTATGGTAGGTAAATTTAGACATTATAGACTAAAATGTGGTAAAATTATCAGATGATGAGTAATCAAATATCCTTAAAATATCTTATTTTACCTCTTGTGCATTGGTGCACTTGAAGATCTTTCTTAATATATATTTTTAGCGCGTGCAGTGTATAACTGTTTCTCGCATTCTTTTTATTTTTAAAATTCAAAGAGAATTTCATGAAAAAACTCTATTTATTTGCTTTGTTTCTCGTGATATATGAATTTACCACG
The DNA here is from genome assembly GCA_021848965.1 of Pseudomonadota bacterium. Lineage (GTDB taxonomy): Bacteria > Pseudomonadota > Gammaproteobacteria > Legionellales > Legionellaceae > CABHON01. The sequence continues at coordinate 15,491 of JAJZTL010000040.1, read as the reverse complement.
TATATTGCCAATGACATGATCATGCCTGGTATGTTACATGTGGTTAAAGAGTTTCACGCTCCCGTTAGTTACGTTAGCTTATCTTTAACTGTCTATATTTTAGGTAATAGCTTTATACAACTTTTTTTGGGGCCATTGTCCGAACGTTTTGGTAAGCGTAATGTTATCCTCACGGGTAATATTATATTTTTTTGTATGACCCTATTCATTATGCTTGCGCAAAATATTGAAAGCTTTATGCTATCGCGCTTTCTGCAAGGAAGTGGTATTGGGTTTATTGCAATGGGATATGCTTTAATTCATGAGAAATTTGATGATAAAGCGGCTGTGAAAATTCTTGCGCTGATGGGAAATGTCAGTATTTTAGCACCATTATTAGGCCCTCTTTTAGGAGTAGGTATCATGATGCATGGAAGTTGGCGTTATATTTTTGTTGTTATTGGAATATTGGCGATTATTGCATTTGTGGGATTATTTAAATATACCCCGACAACTGAACGTCAAAACCATCATTTAACTTTATCAGCAAACATAAAGACCTATATCAAGATTTTGTGTACACGGCAATTTATTTTAGGTGCTTTATCGAGTGCTGCGGCAATAGTTCCGATTATTACATGGATAGGTTTATCTCCAACCATTATTATGAAAACTCAAGGACTGACGATGGTCGAATATGGTCTTTACCAATTAATTGCAATTGGCGGGTTGATGTTGAGCAGTCTCTTGATGCAATTTATTGCGGGGAAATTTAGTTATTCTCGGTTAATGATAAGCATGGCTTTTGTATCATTATTTGGGCTTATTTTAGGATTTGTATTTGACGCGAGTTTAAATGTAGTTGCTATTGGAATGTTTCTTTATAGCTTTGGTTTAGGAATATTTAATAATCTAGTGATTCGCTTAATTATGACAACACCTAATTTGCCTCAAAGTATGGTGAGTTCTTTGATGGTATTTTTTCAAACATTAACGTTAAGTGTGGGCTTGGATATTGCTACGCGTATTTGTGCATCTTTTAATTATTCATTGACGGCTTTTGCAGCTGTTAACATGGTGTTGGGCTGTGTGTTTTTTGTGATGATAAGTTTATATGCGCACATGAATAGAAATAAACAATGGGATTAGTAAAAAACACTTATCAATATTTGGGGGCGGGGCCGGCAGTGTCTGCTCCCTCTTGCATAACCTTCCAATTGCAAGGAGTATATTATGAATTATGATGCTGCTTCATTAAATAGTACATAATTACTTGTTGAGAACGATCGGACCATTCACTTAATACTTCGGAGGAAACTAGAATTTGATCACCTAGCATTCGATTAACTAATGTGACGGCCACCATGGCTGCAGCAATTTCAGCTCGATGACAAAAGCTTGCAAAAGCGGCGGATTCCATTTCCATGTTTAAAATGGATAAAGCTTTTATTTTATCAAAATAGGTTTTTCGTTTTTCTTCGTCGTAAGTTAATTTTATTGCGCCATCAAAGCGTGCCTGGCTTAAATAAAAATCATCGGCTGCAATGGAGTTTCCGCGTAGTACTTCAAACGGTAGATCTTGCGGTTGTGCATCTAAAATACGTTGGTTTAGTTGTGCATTCATATGGGTAGGATAGATAATCTCATTACCTAATTCATAACCTTTACATCCTTTGTTTAAATCAGGCATATAACTTTCATCGGTAATGATAACAGTACCTGGAGATATCCCTATGCCGCCGGAAGTTCCAATGCGGATATATTCTAACTCAGTGTTATTTGAGAAATACATGAGCTTACTTAAATCATGTAAAACGGTCATCATTGAGGCATGACCCATTCCATGAGAAACGGATAAAATATTACCTACGCGATAACATGCGTAAGCACTGGCTGGGGTGAGATTAATTATATTAAAGTGACTCATGTCAATATTGAAAATAGTTTGAGCTATTTTTTTTGCTAATCCATGAGCTCTGTTTTCACTGCCTTGCATCAAGACATACTGAATTCCATGAAATTTTTCTAATACTTGATGTGATAAGTGTAAATCTAAACCATATAAATACATGGGAGTTTCTTGAGGATGTTTTGCAATGAGGGAGTTGATTTTCATAGTGTTCCTTTAAGTTTATGAATAATATAGTGAATGACAAATTGAAATGTATGCCTTAGAAATTCAAATTGTTGCATTTTATTAATTAAAATATCATCGCCTAATAATCGATTGACAATAATCAGATTTACAATGCCTGTCTTGATATCTAATTGATTACAAAAACCAGCAAAATAAAGCGATTCCATGTCGATGCTCTTCACACCTAAGTTTTTCAATTTTTTTAAATAAGCATCTTGAGCTTCCGTTGAATAAGGTAACGAAAGAAAGCCATTTAATCTGGCTTGGCTTTCATAGTAATCAGATGCATTTAATACTGCACCCGTTTGAACAGAAATAGGGTTTATCTTTTGATAGATAGGGAGATAAGTGGTGAGCTCATTGATAATGTTTTGATCTAAATGCGTTGAGTAATTGTGCTCTTCACCGCAAGCAATAATGCTTATTGATTGTTCTAATTTATGGTTTAGCGCCGCATTGCTGATAATAATTTCACCAGGGGAAATTCCTATTCCTCCTGCAGGCCCAATTTTTAAAAAAGTAACAGAATCAGGAACCTTTGCATGAACAAGTAATTTGACAATTTCATTAAGGCAGATCGACATAGATTGTGCACCTACGCCATAAGATATCGCCAAAATAGGACCCACTTTATGTAAATGATAACGTTCCGTTTTAAATAGAGGTTTAAATTCAAAATCTTCTTCTTTGATTTGATACCATTGTTTGGCAAATTCATGTACAAATAAAGAGGTGTCATCATTATAACGGCTAAATATAACGTATTTTATATCTGAAAAAAGGCTTTCAAGCGGCATGCTGCTATCAATACCCAAATGATATAAGTAATCAGTTTCCAACTGTTGAAATAATGGATTAATTTTTTTTAGATTCATAATGTTTACTTCGTAGAATAAATTTCTCCCCAAACCTCTCCAAAATGAATACGATGATGTTCATTTTCGCAGTAGGCGGTAAAAAATACTTTATCGCCATCTTCTAGAAATCGTCTTTCTTGTCCGTTATTGAGAATGAGCGGAGTTTTTCCATTTTCAGTGATTTCAAGAAGGCTGCCAAAATTTTGGCGTTCTGGCCCGCTGATCGTGCCTGTCCCCAATAAATCCCCTGTTTGTAGTATACAATGATTCACGGTGTGATGAGCCAGCATTTGCTCAATTGTCCAGTATAATTCTGTATAAGAAGTTTCGCAGATAGTGGTTCGTGAATCAGAGTTTTTCGATTGTATTTCAACTTTTAGCCGTACATTCGGTTGCTGGCGATGAGGCTGCTGTAAATAAGATACGACAGGCACTTCAGGATCGGCAATATTTTTCATGAAAGGTTCTAATGCATCAACCGTTACGACCCAGGGTGAAATTGACGTTGCGAAGCTTTTAGAGAGAAATGGACCTAAAGGTTGATATTCAAACGCTTGAATATCCCGCGCGCTCCAGTCATTAAGTAAAACAAGACCAAAAAGGTGTTTTGACGCTTCTGTTACTGAAATAGGTGTGCCTGTCTGATTTCCTTGTCCGATAAACCAACCCATCTCGAGTTCAAAATCTAATTTACGACAGGCAGTATAGATGGGAGCTTCTTGATCGGGGAGAAGAATTTGACCATTAGGGCGTGGTACAGGATGGCCAGAAAGATATACGGTGCTTGCCCGGCCATTGTAGGCGACCGGCAATCTTTTCCAATTAGGCATGAGCGCATTCTCACGGCTTCGAAATAAACAGCCGACATTAACGGCATGTTGTTCACAGGCATAAAAATCGGTAAATCCACCAATACGAAAAGGTTTTTGTAAGGTAATTTCTGCGACAGGCACTAATATTTCGCGGAGTAAAATTTTATTATTTTGCAATTCAGTATTATGGGTGTCTAATAATGTTTGAATTCGGGAGCGTACTTTTTTAGCCGCAAGACGGCCTTGTTTGGCAAAATAATTTAAAGAGGTTCGAGCAAACCAAGGTTTTTTTTGATTGAAGGATAATAATCCGTGTTCTTCAAGTTTGGTAAGATCTAATACATAGTCTCCAATACGTACACCAATATGTGCTTTAGATAGTTGAGGATGAGTAAAGACACCGTAAGGTAAATTTTCCAACGAAAAGCCAGAAGCATCAGCGCCTTCAACAAAGGACTTTAAATGAATTATTGACAAAATTTTTCTCCCATTTTTTTCTAAGCATACTCAGAGTATATGAAATTGTAAGGTATCTCAAAATATTGTACAATATTTTCCATTTCCGGGTGTGGAATATGTCAATAAAATCAACAAAGTATATTTTTATTACGGGTGGTGTCGTTTCTTCGTTAGGAAAAGGAATTGCTTCCGCCTCATTGGGCGCTATTCTTGAAGCGCGCGGTCTTAAAGTCACTTTTATCAAATTAGATCCTTACATTAACGTTGATCCAGGAACCATGAGCCCTTTTCAGCATGGCGAAGTCTATGTCACTGAAGATGGGGGGGAGACAGATTTGGATCTTGGGCATTATGAACGTTTTGTGCGTACACCCATGACATGTAAAAATAATGTGACGACAGGAAAAATTTATGCGAACGTTATTCGGAAAGAGCGTCGTGGGGACTATTTAGGCAATACTGTTCAGGTGATTCCTCACATTACTGATGAAATTCAGCGTCGTATTCGTGAAGCCGCAGAAGGATTTGATGTGATCATGGTGGAAATTGGTGGCACAGTGGGAGATATTGAATCCTTACCATTTTTAGAAGCTATTCGCCAAATGCGCTTAAAAGTAGGTCACGAAAATGCATTATTTATTCATTTAACGTTAGTGCCTTATATTGAAACCTCAGGAGAAATTAAGACTAAACCCACGCAACATTCGGTGAAAGAATTGCGTTCTATTGGTATACAGCCGGATATTTTGATTTGTCGTTCTCACCATGTTTTGCCAAAAAATGAGCGTTCGAAAATTGCATTATTTACGAATGTAGAGCCTGATGGTGTTATTTCTTTGGAAGACGTGAATAGCATTTACAAAATTCCGATGCGATTACATGAACAAGGTTTAGATGAGCGCATTGTTTCTAAACTTGGTCTAGCAACAAAACCTGTAGATTTTAAAGAGTGGCGCAAGGTTGTTTCACAACAAGAACAAGCTCAAAACTCCGTGAATGTGGCTATGGTAGGTAAGTATATGCATTTAAGTGATGCATATAAATCAGTCAATGAGGCGCTGATTCATGCGGGCATTCATCAAGGAGTTCATGTCAATATTCAATATGTGGATGCTGAAATGATTGAGCGTGAAGGGTGTGCTTCTTTGCAAACGGCCGATGCTGTTTTAGTGCCAGGTGGTTTTGGTGAGCGCGGTATTGAGGGTATGATTGCCGCGGTGAATTACGCTAGAACAAACAGTGTTCCGTATATGGGAATTTGCTTAGGATTACAGGTCGCTGTTATTGAATGCGCACGTAATCAAGCGGGATTATCTTTGGCAAATAGTACCGAATTTGATAAAAATACGTCATGTCCTGTGATTGCATTAGTGACGGAATGGCAAACCGTAGAGGGTGTTCAAGAGGTTCGTCATGAGGAGAGCGATTTAGGGGGAACAATGCGTTTGGGGGCGCAAGTGGCCCAATTACTTCCTGAAACAATGGCAAAGAAAATTTATGGTAAAGAGTGGATTAAGGAACGTCATCGACATCGTTATGAAGTCAATCAACACTATTTGGCGGCTATAGAAAAAGCTGGACTATTGGCTTCTGGACGCTCTGAACAGGAAGGATTAGTGGAAATTATGGAACGCGAGGATCATCCTTGGTTTGTCGCTTTTCAATTTCACCCTGAATTTACTTCTACGCCACGAGATGGGCACCCACTGTTTGAGAGTTTTATTCAAGCAGCGATGAAGCATCAACAAAAATGTAGTGGCGAATAATGTTTGTCCTATTAAAAAGTATGGAGAAAAAAGCATGAAATTATGTCATTTTGAAGCAGGATTAAAGCAACCTTTATTTTTAATGGCTGGTCCTTGTGTAATCGAAAGTGAAGCGCTAGTGATGGAAATTGCGGGAGCATTAAAAGAGATAACCGAAGCATTGTCGATGCCATTTATTTTTAAGGCATCTTTTGATAAAGCGAATCGTTCTTCATTGCATAGTTTTCGTGGTGTTGGGTTGGAGCAAGGTTTAAAAATATTACAAAAAGTGAAAAATGAATTTCACGTCCCGGTGGTTACTGATGTCCATGAAGATACACCTTTAGAAGAAGTGGCTTCAGTGGTGGATGTTTTACAAACCCCCGCTTTTCTGTGCCGTCAGACTAACTTTATTGTCAAAGTGGCTTCTCAGAATAAGCCAGTGAATATTAAAAAAGGACAGTTTTTATCACCATGGGAAATGAAACATGTGGCCGAGAAGGCGCATTCAACGGGAAATAAACAAATTATGGTTTGCGAGCGCGGAGCATCTTTTGGGTATAATAATTTAATATCAGACATGCGTTCATTGGTGATAATGCGTGATACAGGTTGTCCAGTGGTATTTGATGCCACTCATTCAGTGCAATTACCCGGTGCAGGCGATGGAAAATCAGGCGGGCAACGAGAATTTGTGCCTGTCTTGGCTCGTGCGGCAGTTGCTGCAGGTATTTCAGGTATTTTTATGGAAACACATCCTAATCCAGAAAAGGCATTAAGTGATGGGCCTAATGCATGGCCGCTTCACCAAATGAAACCTTTGTTAGAGTGTTTGAAAAATTTGGATGAGTGTTATCGTTCTTGTGATATGGTGTAATTGAAAATCCCCCTTTATAAAAGGGGGGAAAGGGGAGATTTTCTACGAGTTAAACAAATGCTTACTTAAATTATTAATAAGTAATTTTTCTTATTGACTTTGCTTGAGGAAGCAACAACTTATTCAAGTTTGCTTGCAATTCAGTAAGAATGCTTCCCGTTGTTCCATCTAATACTTTTCTGTTTTTTTGTCCCGGTCCAATGGCTAAAGTTTTGGATCGTGATACTATGTAGTTAGCTAATGTATTCCAATCATTAATTTCTAATGGTTGGGTGCCATTATTAGTGTCGCGCACCAAATCGAGAACCAGTTTTGTATTGTTCAAAAGAAGTAACTTACGCACGTGCTCTTGAGTTAACCAGCTTTTTTCCTGATATACTGTAATTTGCGCATCGAGAGGAGCCGTTAATTGATTATATTGTTCATCAGTTAAACGTTGAATAGAGAGTGTTAAAGCTGAGCCCGATGTTTGAGCGCTAGATACATCTAAAGCAGTACTTACTCCTCTGCCAAACATATGAAATTGTCGAGATGTATTTACCCATGAGGGAACTCTTGCATGAAACGCTTTTTCCTCTTGAAATATCTGATAATAAAAACAATCCAGCGTGGGAGATAATATATTGGCTGCATTAATACTAGAATCTAGATTTGCCTGACTATAACCATCGATATATGAACCAAAGCATTTAACAACGCTATTACCTATTTCATCAACAATTGATCCTCCTATTAAAAATGAATCGTCGTCTTCAACGTATCGTTTTATGATTTCTTGGTTGGCGTCCTGAGCACGTGAAGCATTAGTGCCAATGATGAACGTGGGTAGAGAAATTGCAGCTCTTTGCAGTTTTGCTATTTGAGCATAAATTTCTGAGCTTAAGGCACCGTTTGATTGATCTAGATTAACACAGTAAATTAAAAAATGAGCGCCTCTAACGTAGCTCTCTGTGATAGTTTGGTATCTTTCTTGACCTGCTGTATCCCAAAGCTGGAATTTTACTTCTTGAGAAGAATTAGCGTGTTCGTATTTACACGCTATACTAATGAAATCAATTCCAATAGTATTTCTATATTCATTATCAGGAGCGCCATTGGCTCTCCGCATAACGGCTGATTTACCTGAATGTTGATTTCCTAGAATCATTCCTTTAAGCGTTCGTAGGGGTAATGTAGTCTTGCTTGCGGTGGAAGATGATTTAGGAATACATCACCGAAAACTGTCACTGCATTTTCATTTTCTTCTTTGCCGTCTTGATCTCGTAATTTACGTAATTTAATTTCGCTCTGAGCAGGTCCAAAAAGGCTTGTAAGTTCTTCAGAAGTTAAAAAAGGCTCTCCATCTCCAACTCCAATTGATTGTGTGTCATAATGCAAATCATCTTCATCTTCATCTTCATTTTCTTGATATTCTTTTGTAGCACTTTTTTTTGTAGTGAAACTTTTTGCTGGAGCTACTGTTTTTCCTCCAAATTCGCCACCATATAATAATTCTTCAAGGCCCGTTTTTTTTGATCTTCTCGTGTTCTTCTGCCGTCTCCAAATAAATTCAATAAATTCATTGAGTTACCCTTTCTAGTATTCATTTTCTAATAATTTTTAGGCAGTATAATATACTGATATTAATATTTTATTAATTTTTGGCTAATGATGCCTGTCTAAAAATTTAATCCCTTATAAAACATGCATTTTGAAGTTGTTTGGGTATAGATAACTAATTCTATTGATTAGAAATTAACCGCCGAATATCCTGATAAATATCATCGGATTTTGCATTGACTGAGTAAGCCATAAAAATATGCCAAGAAGAATCCATGAGAAAAATACCTTGAGGCTCTTTAGAAAATGTCAGCAATTTTGCTATGCCTTCTGATGATAAGGTAAGTGTTGTAATTTTTAATGGATTGGGCGCCAATGTATTGCCTGTCATTAAACCACATAATTCACCGACTTTGCTAAAATCTTTTCCTAATGCTAATCGAATGCGATAGATTTTATCTAATGCCGAATGAGTGGATTTTGAATCTTTCGCAGTGGAAACATATAAAAGATACCATTTGGGCTTGAGTGAAAGGGGTGCCACGGCGGGACCTATTATCTGATTAAGATCAATAGACGGTTGAATGAATCGACCATGATTCACCGTTCCAAGATGTTTGCTTATCTCAGTACCGTGATGATAAAAAAGCCAGTTTGCTGCAAAAAAAGGGGTAACAAAAAGGAAGAAAAGAATGATGAGGGCAATTTTATTTTTTCTGGACATAATTTTTTTTCACACTTAATACAAGAAATATAATACAGACAGTAATGGCCATGGCGAACCATTGTACCGCGTAAGCAGTATGTCGCTCAGGAGGCATAGAAACAATAGGCCAATCGCGAACAAAGCCATAGGGTTCATTTGCGGACAGTCTAAGAATAAATGGGTAAACCGGTTTGCCAAGCCATTTTTCTATGGTTGAAAAGTCAATTTTTTCAATACGTTTTGGCCAAGCTTGTTTAGCATTTTTATCCCAGTTATAGCCTAGAAGAAATAGAGATTGTGAGGGAAAATAGGTGTTGCCATGCAATGTTATGTAGCCATGGGGAGATTCGATAGAGGGAAGTTTTTGCCTGTCTTGAGATGCTTTTACCCAACCGCGGGAGACAAGAAGCAGCGGTTCATGAGGGGATAATACCACAGGCTCAATAACTTCATAGCCTATCTGATGCTGATAAAATTGATTATCTAAAAAGAAAATATGTTGAGCGTCATAAGTTCCAGTAGCTTGGATCGGTTGTTCTTTTTTCAATGAAGATATTGTTTGTGAATTAATACTTATTGGTTGAGCGTGAGCCATGAGATCATGCTGCTTTAATAAGGCTTCTTTTTCTGTTGCTCGATGCAATTGCCAAAAACCCAATGAGCTTAACATGTAGGCGACTAATAGGGTTAAAAGAAACCAAGTAATTTTTGGGGAAAAAGTATAGCGGCCTAGTGCAAAGAGTGTCATTGGGTATATACTAAGAGTAGTAGGGGAAACTTATCATGTTTGAAAAAATTTTTATTATTGTGGCCATGGTGTCTATTTTATTTTCATTAGGCAGCGGCCTAGTTTTTCTGGTCAAAGATATGGGAAAAAGTAAACGTGTCGTTAAAGCTTTAACTGTTCGCATTGCCATTTCTTTGACCTTATTCCTTATGCTGATTATTGGTTTCGCAATGGGGTGGATTCATCCCCATCCATTTGCATAAAAATCTTTATGAAGCCAGAATTTGTTCTAATTCACCTGACTCATATAATTCGGTCATTATATCACAGCCACCAATAAGCTCACCATGAACAAATAACTGTGGAAAAGTAGGCCAGTTAGAAACTTCAGGTAAGTATTGTCGCACTTCAGGATTTTCTAAAACATCAACGGACGCAAAAGAAACGCCGCAAGCTTTTAAAATTTGTACGGCTTTTGCCGAAAAGCCGCATCGAGGCATTTCAGGGCTTCCTTTCATAAATAAAAGGATTGCGTTATCAGCGATATTTTTTTTGATTGTTTCAATGATAGTGTTGTTCATGATTTTACCTTTATTGTTCTTTAGCAACCGCGGTGACTACTTCTGCAAGAGCATGCGCAGACGACTCAACGAGATCGGAGTTTTGTCCTTCAACCATAATACGGACAATGGGCTCAGTTCCTGAAGGACGTAATAAAATCCTACCACGATGTTTTAAATCGTTTTCAAGCATTTGCACAGCTTCTTGAATTTTTGGATTTTTGCTTACAGCAGTAGCATTCTTTGTGGGAACATTGATAGTAATTTGCGGATATTTCTGCATGCCCTTTTTTAAGTCATGCAATGAGCGTTTGCTATTTTGCATGGCTTGTAGTACTTGTAAGGCTGCAATGATGCCGTCGCCAGTGGTAATTTTATCTAAACAAACAATGTGGCCTGAAGGTTCTGCGCCAAGTTTCCACCCCTTTGAAAGTAAAGCTTCCATAACATAGCGATCGCCTACGGCAGAACGAATAAATTCTACACCTAAAGTTTGCATCGCTTGTTCAAGGCCCAGATTGCTCATGACTGTTCCGACAACACCGCCTTTTAAGCTGCCGCGTTGTAGGCGATCTTTGGCAATAATATACAGCATTTCGTCGCCATCAACGATTTCTCCCATGTGATCTACTAAGATGACTCGATCGCCATCCCCATCTAATGCTATGCCAATATCAGCAGAATACGCACTCATGTTTTCTTGTAATAGTTGAGGATCGGTGGAGCCACAATGATCGTTGATATTAAAACCATTGGGTTTATCAGATAGCACAGTAACGTCAGCGCCCAATTCATGCAAGACATTAGGTGCTATATGATAAGCGGCACCATTGGCGCAATCGAGTAGAATTTTTAACCCTTTCAATCGAATGAAGGGAGGAATAGTACTCTTGCAGAATTCAATGTATCTCCCTGGAGCGTCGTGAATACGCGAAGCTTTTCCTAAATCTCGGGAAGAAACAGTTTCCATCGTGTCTGCCATCTTTTGTTCAATAGCCATTTCAATGTCATCGGGTAATTTAAATCCATTGCTGGAAAAAAATTTGATGCCATTATCATCAAAACCATTATGCGAAGCGCTAATGACAATTCCTGCACTGGCTCCGAGTGTGCGTGTAAGGTAAGCAATTGCTGGTGTAGGCATAGGGCCTAATAAACGGACATCAACGCCAGCAGCGGACAATCCTGCTTCAAGAGCTGATTCAAGCATATAACCTGAAATACGAGTGTCTTTCCCAATAATGACATTTTTTCGTTCGCCATTGGCTAATACTTTTCCGACAGCCCAGCCTAGTTTTAACACTGATTCAGGGTTAACAGAGGCGCCGCCTACTTTACCTCGTACTCCATCTGTACCAAAGTATTTTCTTGTTGTACTCATTTTATTCTGTTGTTTTTTGTGTGTTTTCTTCTATATGTTGTTTGGGCTCTTTATCTTGCTCAGTGACAGCATCTTGTTGTTTTTCCTTTGATGAATGAGAATTGATGCGCTCACTTTCAGACCACCCTTCAGGAGGATTAGGTTTTTTCCCTTGCATAATAGCATCAATTTGTGTCGAATCAATAGTTTCATATTGAATCAGTGCATTTGCCATCGTATGTAATTTTTCAACATTATCTTCAAGTAATTTGCGTGCACGTTGATAATTTTTCTGAATAATATTTTGCACTTCTTCATCAATTTTAAGAAAAGTAGCATCAGAAGACTCTTTGCGAGAATTCATTGAACGACCAAGAAATACTTCACTTTCATCTTCTGCATAGGTTAGAGGACCTAAATTTGATAATCCCCATTGAGTTACCATTTTTCGTGCAATTTCAGTAGCGCGTTGAATGTCATTGGATGCTCCTGTGGTCACATTGTCCCAGCCAAAAATCAATTCTTCTGCAACACGGCCGCCAAATAAACTGGATAGTTGGCTTTCTAAACGCTTTCTTGAATGGCTATATCGATCTTGTTCTGGAAGAAAAAGAGTTACACCTAGAGCTCTTCCTCGAGGAATGATAGTGACTTTGTATACTGGATCATGTTCTGGAACTAAGCGTCCAACGATAGCATGTCCAGCTTCATGATAAGCAGTAAGTTTCTTTTCTGCTTCATTCATTACCATAGATTTACGTTCCGAACCCATCAAGATTTTATCCTTGGCACGTTCTAATTCATCTAAACCAATTTCTGCTTTATTTTCTCGGGCTGCAAATAAAGCGGCTTCATTCACTAAATTGGCTAAGTCTGCTCCAGAAAAACCAGGAGTTCCACGAGCAATAGGTCGAGAATCTAAACCTTTTTTGATGGGGACATTTTTTAAATGCACTTCAAGAATTTGCTCACGGCCGCGAATATCAGGTAAAGGAACAACGACTTGACGATCAAAACGACCAGGACGCAGTAAAGCGGGATCTAACACATCGGGTCTATTGGTAGCTGCTAAAATAATGACACCTTCATTGCCTTCAAATCCATCCATTTCTACCAATAATTGATTAAGCGTTTGTTCACGCTCATCGTGTCCACCACCCAAGCCTGCCCCTCGATGGCGACCAACAGCATCAATTTCATCAATAAAAATAATACAAGGTGCTTGTTTTTTTGCTTGTTCAAACATATCGCGTACCCGAGATGCTCCAACACCCACAAACATTTCAACAAAATCAGAACCGGAGATGGCAAAAAAAGGTACTTTTGCTTCGCCAGCAACGGCTTTAGCTAGTAAGGTTTTTCCTGTGCCGGGTGAACCAACAAGTAAAACGCCACGAGGAATTCTGCCGCCAACTTTTTGAAATTTACCTGGATCGCGCAGAAAATCGACTAATTCTTTTACTTCTTCTTTGGCTTCATCGACGCCGGCAACATCCACGAAGGTTACTTTAACTTGATCTTCATTGAGTAATCGGGCGCGGCTACGACCAAAAGACATAGCACCTCGCCCGCCGCCTCCTTGTACTTGGCGCATAAAAAAGACCCATACACCAATTAATAAAAACATAGGGAACCAATTCACGAAAAGTCTTAATAAGAAGCTTTCTTGTTGTTGAGGTTGCCCACTGATATCCACATTGTTGCGGATCATTTCATTTAATAAATCATTATCTCTTAATGGAATATAAGTGACAAAATGCTGATTATTTTTGGTGATGCCATGGACAATCTTGTCATCTTCAACATTAACCGAACCTACTAAGCCTTGATCAATTTGTTTTAAAAATTGTGAATAAGAAATTTTTTGGCGTTGTGCATTATTTTGAGGACCAAAATTGCTAAAAACCGTGACGAGTACTACGGCAATAACCAACCAAAGCAGCAAATTTTTTATAATATCATTCAAAGTAAAAAAACCTCTATTATTTATTATTTTGACCAAATCATACGCAATCTTATGAAAAAAGTCTAATGTGAGTGTGGAAAATTCTGCTATACTGTTTCAGTCAAAGTCAAGCAATGTATAAAGTTTAATGAGCAAAATAATATGATTGTTCCTTCTTTTAGTGCTTTGCTCACGATGGGGCTATATTGTTTATCTTCCGTTGTTTTGCAACGCAATGTTGAGCCTATTATGAAGGTAGGTACGCTTTTGGCATTAGCTTCAACCTCTTCGGGGGAAACTGCCGCAAGTAATGCTGCCTATGCGAGTTACAAGTATAGTTTGGGAGGTAGTTATACAATTTTACCCACAAGTATGGTAAATGATTCTATCGTTGGATATGTTTATCCGAATTCAGCCGTAATTTCTGACGGCATATACATTCCCTCAACTAGTTTTGTTGCTAAAGTCGATGAATTTGGAGGAATTAATTGGTCTAAGACACAATCCGTTAATAATGTTCCTTCTTACTGCTTAAGTCAAACCACTATAGGAAATTCTGTATATTCAGGAAGTAAAATTCCTGGTAATAATCCTATTATTATTCAAAATCGTCTCAGTGATGGAGAAACAAAAGCTATTTGGATTACCAATGGGTTTTCGGATGGTACAGTGAATCCAGGCACGTTAACAAGTATTAGTGCGACTAAAAATAACACGCTTATTTGCATTGGTTATGGAACAAATTTATACACTAATCCTCCTAACCAAAATGGAACCTACCTTTTTGAATTTGATCCTTCTCAAAAAGCCCTACCGTTTCCACTTGGTTCAGGAACATTTATGTCCGCAGCATGGTTTATTCCTCCTCACGGTAATGGAGCTTTTTTGTCAGGAAAAGCGTTGCCGAATGGAAATGTTGCTGCGGTGGGATACGCGCTTGGATCAGCAGACACGCAGGCCTGGAGTGTTCTTTTAAAAAAAAGAACGATGAGCACATGGTCTTATGTGAGCAATGTTGTTTTTGATAAGGCTAATAACGGTAATACATCTTTAACGACGATAGATATTTCAACCGATAATTATGTTGCTACAGCAGGACCCAGTGGCGATTCTGTATTGATCAGTTTATTTAATGGAGCAACGGGAGAAGAAAGTTTTTCTAATTTTTATGGTAACAATGCACTACAAATTGCATCAGTGACAGGCATGACTTTTATAAAACCTGTGAGTAGTGCGGTTGGTACAAATACACTAGTGATAACAGCTAACACAAACACAGATGCTATTATCATGTTGGTGAATCGTGATGGCACAGTGAGCTCAAGTGTATTACTTACTAATTGTGTGCTTAATGCCGTTTCTATGAATTCAAATGGAGAGATTAATGTTGTAGGAACAACAGTACACGAAAGTGTTTCAGAAATGATCTTTTTGAAACTGAATAATGGTTTACAGATTTCTCCTTGGATTTTACCTTCAACGATAACATTAAATTCTGTCCAAATGTCGGTTATAGGTCAAGCAACACGTAGGTCAGCAACGACAAGAATTATCGATACTTTTCCAAAAGCTATTTATAACGTAACTTCTTTGGCGACTACGGTGGGCTCTTCGATAAATTTGGTTTCGCAGAAAGTGGGAACGAGTCAACCTACAGGTCAACCATCGCGGCAGCCAAGTTCTCAACCAACTAGGCAACCAAGTAATCAGCCGACACTGCAACCGAGTGTTCAACCGACGGGAGAACCGAGTGGTCAGCCGACACTGCAACCGAGTGTTCAACCAGAT
>JAJZTL010000138.1 GCA_021848965.1 Pseudomonadota bacterium | reverse complement strand
ATTCTGAGCCAATATGTTAATGTGACCAGACATCGATCGCTTATGTCACCCGAATAGATTTTGGATATATTAAGCTTAATAAAAAACAAAATGGTAAAATATTAAATATTTTGTTTTTATTTAAATTGTTATGTATAATTTCAAAAAGGAGATTAAATGTTAACTTTCGTATCCCAAGATAGACTGATTAAGAAACTTAACCAATATTTCACTTCACAAAATTTGCCCTTAAAATGTGATGAAGAAGGTATTTGTAATGGATTGGCATATGTCTATTCGCAATATGTTTTAATGGGTTCCGAGGAAAAATTTCATCGGCTATTAGAGGCCATTGCGGGTGATAAAGTGGATGAATTGCTAGAACCGGCTGAATTAGAACTGTTTATCACGCATGTTTTGCTAAGTTTTATGCCCGAGCAATACAACAAAGAATTAAACCAAGCCAAATCCATCTTAGCATTTGGTGAATCTGAAACAGTGTTTGAATTGGGAATGGTTTTAAAAGATAAAGAATGGGCGTCGGTTTTCAAAGATATTGATTTGAAAGATGATGAAGTCATGCTTGTTAATAGTATCGATCATACCATTGCTATCTCACGAAAAAATGGTAAATACATAGTCTATGACCCAAACTATCTTTTTGGTTTTTATCCTATAAAAAGCGAACAAGCACTCATTAGGGAATTACATAAAAATGTATTTGCAGGTCAAGGAAAAGAACTGGGGTTACGTGTAAATATTGTCAAAAAGAAATCAGAAGTGTCGTCTTTGATAAAAAGAAATGCTTTAAATTTTTATCAAAATTATATAATAAAAGACAATATTAATCTTACAGCGAAAATCAATGATAGAACAACGAATAACGTTTTATTAGCTATTGAATGTGACGATAAAGACAGTATTGACTATTTATTAAGCCTTGGTACTCAAGTTGATGATCGTGCGCTTGGAAAAGCGATTATTGGCAATCATGCCAAGGTTATTCCGGCACTTATCGAAAATCAATCATTTGAAAATAGAACAATCAACAGCAGTATTATAGTGGCCATTGAACACGGTCGATTAGAAGCATTTAATGCCTTAATGATGGATCATCGATTTAAAAACCAGTTTAATACGGTTTTTCTAAACATAAACAAACCCATGCTCATTAAAAATGCCGCACAAGGTGGTAACCTGAAGTTATTACAACTGATCATCGACGAGTTTAAAAAAAATACAACACGCTACCACGACATCAAATCCGCGATGCAAAAAAATGACCATTGTAAAAGCGCTTTAATTGCCGCTATCGATGGTGGGAGCACTGAATGCATTAGACTGCTTATTAACACGTTGAAAAGCTATGACATAGAAGTCAGCAACAAGATTAAAATCGAATGCTTTTTACATGCCTTGAAATCCAATCAGCCCTATGTCTGCACAACGCTTTTAAAAGAATTACCTCCTGACGATCTGATGCACATCCAAATGAGCCTTTCCATGGTAGAAAAAACCAATCTTCATATTCTTAAAGAATTAAAAAATCACGGTGTTATTTTTTCTGAAAAAGCAGAAGCGATTATTAATAAAAAAGAACAGCGCGCCGTTGGTGTATGGCTATCATTTCAGATTGCGCTTGATATGATCTTTGAATATTTATATAAAAAACAAGATATTACATGCCTTGTCTCTGATGCCCCAGTCTCTGAGAAAGCGGCTGGTAACGACATCAAGAAAAATTTCAAAGATAGCTTTCAAGAAATTAAAAGAGCTGAAGCCGATTCAGCCTTCTTGAAAGACCAAAAAAGGATGTAATGATAGCAACAAATTAAAAGAAGCCAACCCTCTCTAATCACGTATGGCAAGCCATTTTTTCTGATAAACACCCATCGGATCATACCGCAGTGCTTGACGTTTGGTATCAAAAATCCTATCCCGTGGATCTTGGCCCACACCGGCTAAATAAGCCCAATTACCCCAATTACTCGCGGCATCATAATCAATTAATTTTTTTTCAAAGTAGTCAGCACCCCACTGCCAGGTCACATGCAGAGTTTTCACAAGATAGCTGGCAACATTCTGGCGACCTCGATTAGACATCCATCCCGTCTGGTTTAATTCTCGCATATTTGCATTGATAAATGCGTCAGGCGATGTTCCAGAGCACCACGCTTGAAATAAGCTCCGTTGCTTATCTTGGCTGAGATTGTCTGTGTAGGGTGAAACACGATTAAACAAGGTAGCCCTTTGTTTCATTGCGTTAAAACGAAAATAATCTCGCCACAATAATTCAAATATCAACCAATAGGTTGATTCATTTTTACAACGCGTCTCTTCGTATTGTCGAATTGCGGCATAAACTTGTCTAGGTGATAACGCTCCACAAGCAAGCCATGGCGATAATTTTGACGAGTCATTCCATTCGATCATCCCGTTACGTGTTTCCTTATAAACTCGTAACCGGTCTTGAACAAAAATATAATCGTTCAAACGCTGCAATCCAGCATGTTCTCCTGGCTGAATATGAGGATGATACTGTGCCTCTTGTAAAGTCTTGTCTAAATCCCAAGACAAATCAGTGTCCTTATTTGCTATTGGTTCAGGCAGGCTTTTAACAATTGGCAAAGGTGCGGCAATGCATAAGTTTTTTTCGACGGCTATTCTAAACGTCGTAAACACAGACGGTAATGCGTCAACTGTAAACGGTAAATTCTCCTCCTGAATTAAAGAACCTTGGGATATTGCAATACATTGAATACCTGGAATAGCTTGTAAATAAATTTCCTCGTTAAGCTCCTCTGTTGTCGGCTCCGTAGAAAAAAAGACGGTGTTTATGTTTTTTTGTTTAATAAGCTTAGGCAAGACCGTTTCTGCCAATTCATGACAAATCAGCATTGCACCACCGAGTGAATCTATTTTATGTTTAAATGCAAGCACACTCGCCAGAATAAATTCCTGACGCATACGACCTGCTCTCATAAACGAGCGTGACGGACACCAAATAATCAACCCAACTTGAGCTTCTGTTGCAAAATGGGTTAAAGCTAAATTGTCATGCATGCGCAAATCATTACGCAACCAGTAGAGCGCTCTCATGGTGTTGCCTTATTATGATTTTGTTATTGATTGTAATATATTCTCTGGTGAAATTAGATATATTTAACGATCTGATTTTCAGTGATAAACCCCATGGCGATTGCATTGAAACGTTCAATATCTATGCAAGATATCCGAGCCGCGACCGTTAGGGAGCGGAACAGTTAAATTGCCGTGTTGAATGATCGATTTTTGTTTTCAAATAGGTTATGGCTAGGCCTTGCTCACTAACAACATATTGTATTGTGGCTTCGACCTCTATAACTTTTCCACTCCCTAACGGTCGCAGCTCAGATACGTCGCCCATATGTTCATCATTTAAATGTAATCGCCGTATGATAAACCCAATCAAAAGTAGCGAAATAATGAGTCAAACCCTATACTCTAGTTTTTAACAACCATAAAACACCATGAAATCAATTTGCATAGGCTTTATAATGGTATTTGCATTATCATCATGCGGTCAAAAAGGCCCGCTTTATTTACCAGGAACGACTCAATCCATAAAATGACCATTAAATTTA
>JAJZTL010000137.1 GCA_021848965.1 Pseudomonadota bacterium | reverse complement strand
TACAACAAGGAAAAATAAAGCCTGTCAGTTTTTATTATGGCCATACGGCTCAAAAAAAACCGCGTGTTTTTCATGGTCATGCCAAGCGTTGGAAAAAAGGAATGAAAGCAAAAAAACCAGGCGAGTTAATTCAAATTGATCATATGAAAGTTTACCCTGTCACTAGTTTTCAAGTCATTCATTTTAAAGCCACTTGTCCTATAACAAAAATTACTCATACTAAAGTGTATTGGCGTGCAACCAGTCGGTGTGCAGAAAATTTTTTAAAATATATTCAAGGCCTCTTTCCTTTTCCTATTTTATCCATTCAGGTAGATGGTGGAAGTGAATTTCGACAACATTTTGAAGAAGAATGCAAAACACAGAATATTCCCTTATTTGTTTTACCTCCTCGTTCTCCTGAGCTCAATGGTAATGTAGAAAGACGAAATGGAACCTATCGATATGAGTTTTACGCCACCTATCGAGGAGTACCTGCATTACCAGAAATTCAAACTGAATTAAAAAAATATGACCAGTTTTATAATACTTTTCGACCTCACCAGGCTTTAAATCAAATGACCCCTATGGCATACTTTCAAACCTATTTTCAGGGAGGTCTCTAAGTCTCATATGTAGTGAACTAGATCAGCCCCTTGACTTCCCATTAAAAGATGCACAAAATGAGGCGCAAAAAATAGTTGGAGAAACTTAAAATAATGACAAAAAATACAATTAATGAAATTAATATTGATAATTTTTTAGAGTATGCAGATGCTCATGATTTTGGAGATGTCCATTTTAAAGTGGATCCGAAAACAGGGTTACGTGCAATTATTGCCATTCATAATACAAAATTAGGACCAGCATTAGGCGGATGTCGTTTTTATGCGTATCCCAATACAGCAACAGCCCTTTATGATGTTATGCGTCTTGCTCGAGGTATGAGCTATAAATCTGCTTGTGCGGGGCTTCCTCTCGGTGGCGGAAAATCAGTCATTATTAAACCTGAACATATTGCGGATAAACGTGCTTTTTTTCATGGTTTTGGCGATTTTGTGCAGGAATTAGGCGGACGCTATATTACCGCGGACGATAGTGGAACAGGTATTGACGAAATGGATCTGATTCTTGAACGTACCTCTTACGTAGCCTCAGGATCGCGCTTTGAAAGTGAGCCTTCGCCTTATACAGCATTAGGAGTGAAGTACGGCATTGATGCGGCTGTTCTTTTTAAATTAGGCAAACCAACACTTGAAGGTATTCATGTTGCTATCCAAGGAGTAGGAAAAGTCGGATATTTCCTCGCAGAACGCCTTGTAGAAGCAGGTGCTCGAGTTACTGTGGCGGATGTAAATGCAGCTTCTTGTGAAAAGGCAAAAAAAGAATTAGGTGCTACGGTTGTGGACATTAATGAAATTCATAAAGTAGAGTGCGATGTGTATTCTCCCTGTGCATTAGGTGCTTCATTGAATGATCATACTATTCCCGAAATTAAAGCGACCATTGTTGCAGGAGCTGCCAATAACCAGTTGGCACATCATCAACATGGAGTACAGCTTTTAGAACAGGGCATCTTATACGCTCCTGACTACATTATTAATGCGGGTGGCGTTATTCATTGTGCTTATCAATATGACCCTAAGATGGTGACAAATCGAGAGAGACAAATTGAGCGTATTTACGATACGTTAATGACGATTTTTGAGCGTTCTAAAGTAGACACAAAGTCAACTGCTCAAGTAGCCGACTGTATAGCTGAGGAGATATTATTTAATGAGTAATTTTTTTGCTATTACACCGCAGGTACACCAGTATCTCATTCAACATTCTTTGAGAGAGCATTCCTTATTAAAAGCATTAAGAGAAGAAATAGCGCCTAGGCATTTGCCAAGTATGTGCTTAGCGCCCGAAGCAGCACAGTTGCTTGCTTTGCTCGTATCTATTATGTCAGCGCGGCGAATTTTAGAGGTGGGTACGTTTATTGGTTATAGTACATTATCCATGGCAATGGCTTTACCTAAAAATGAAGGACATATTATTGCTTGTGATGCTTCTCAGCCTTGGACAGATCTAGCCAAAGAATACTGGGAAAAAGCGGGTGTTGCACATAAAATTGAATTAAGATTGGGACAAGCACTAGATACATTGTCTGCTTTATTGGAAGATAAAAACGCTCTTCCTTTCGACTTGATTTTAATTGATGCAGATAAGCAAAATTATCTAGAATATTATGAAAAAGCATTGGCTTTACTGCGCCCTGGGGGATTGATTGTCATCGATAACGTATTGAGACAAGGAACTGTTGCCGATCCTTTAATAACGGATAGTGGTACAAAGGTAACACGCTTGTTGAATCAGAAAATTTTTGAAGATCAACGAGTTTTAATTAGCCTGGTTCCTATTGCGGATGGTTTGTTTTTAGCTCAGAAAAAAGAAAGTGAGTAGGAGAATATCATGCAAATAACATTGACAGAAAATAAACAACATGAAGTGCATGCTAATCCGGCAGGATTAGATGGATTTGATTTTTTGGAATTTTCTTCTCCTGATATTTCTGCACTTGAATCTTATTTCAAGCATATGGGTTTTACACCTGTTGCAAAACATAAGTTCAAAAATATTATTTTATATCGTCAGGGTCATATACGCTTTTTACTTAATCAAGAAGTTGCATCACAAGCGGCGCAGCATGCTAAGCAACATGGTCCAGGTGCATGCGCGATGGGCTTCCATGTGCGTGACGCAAAACATGCCTATGATTATGTTATTAAGCATGGAGCAGAACCTTTTGAATATGTAATAGCAGAAGGCGAAGTAAGATTACCCGCGATTAAAGCCATTGGCGGAAGTGTGATCTACTTTGTTGATAATGCTATGGAGTTTGAGAAAAATAATTTTGCGCCTATTCATGAGAATGTGCCTAACGTACAAGGTGCTGGTCTCGTCCGAATTGATCATTTAACGCATAATGTTTATCGTGGACAGATGGATAAGTGGGCTGATTTTTATAAAAAATTGTTTAACTTCTTTCAGATTCGCTTTTTTGATATTCGTGGAAAAGAAACGGGTTTAGTCAGTCGTGCTTTATCCAGCCCTTGTGGAAAAATTAAGATTCCATTAAATGAAGGTACAGAAGAAAAATCACAAATTGAGGAATTTTTGCGTGAGTATCATGGAGAGGGTATACAGCATATCGCGCTTACAACTGAAAATATCTATCAAACAGTTGAAGACTTAAAAGAACGAGGTATTCCTTTCCTCGATGTTCCCGATACTTATTACGAAATGCTTCCTGATCGTATTAATTGGCATGATGAAGATTCGGAACGCTTAAAGAAAAATAAAATTCTTTTAGATGGTGGAGAGACTGCTGAAGGTGGATTATTGTTGCAAATTTTTACCGAAAACGCTTTAGGCCCTGCTTTCTTTGAGATTATTCAACGTAAAGGTAATGATGGATTTGGTGAAGGTAACTTCAAAGCGTTATTTGAAGCTATTGAGCGTGACCAAATGCGCCGTGGTGTTTTATAATGTTGAGGGCGAATATTATTCGCCCCTACGAAATCAGGGTGAACGCGTATAAATTCCAATAAAATCAAGGTTTGTAGGTGGTTTTTGTAGGGGCGGGTCTTGTGCCCGCCCGAAAATGCACAGTTTTTATCAA
>JAJZTL010000039.1 GCA_021848965.1 Pseudomonadota bacterium | reverse complement strand
CAGGAATGGTAGGAGTGTTTGCCTAATGGGAGCCGTATGAGTCGAGAGGTTCACGTACGGTTCTGCGAGAAGCTGGCGGGGAAGTTCCGCCGGTTTACTCACCTCTTTTTTTGCGACTATAAATAGAGTAGGGTAGGGCGTACAGCAATTAAAGGCAATAATTTTTGCATGAGCGAATTTAATGAAATATCAGAAAAAAGTAGAATTCTCCATTGAGTTTTTTCGTATTTTATCACCATTTTACGGGTAATTCAGGCAAATTTGATACATCGTAACGAGCAAAGATGAGTGTGCTGCTTAATTCATTATCGATTGTAAGACGATTGTATTGTAGCGTTCCTTCCAATGTATAACCCAGCCGTTTAGCAAGTCTTTGACTGCGAATATTATCTTTAGCGCAAGTAATGGCAATACGTTTAACTTTTAATTCTTGAAAGGAATATTGTGTTAACGCGTTAACTGCCTCGGTCATAAAGCCTAATTTTGAACAAGTGCTCCGAATCCAATAACCTGTTTCAATACACGGAATTTTCCAGTCGAAGTGATGAAAGCCTGTTCCTCCAATGAAATCACCGGTTTGCCGGTTAAAAATAAATAAAGGCAAATAAGGCTCTTCATTTTTTTTCAAGATCCAGTTAGCGGCGGCAAGTCGACAAAATTCTTCCGTATCATTCACAGAAGGAGCTATATTTCCCCATGGCATATACGGGCGAAGCTCGTTGAGTGATTCGAGCACGGCAGCGTTGACAATGGCACCATCTCCAATTTGTGGAGGTTTTAATAGGAGCCTTGGCGTCGTGATGGGAACAGGCAAATTAAGTAGTATGGCATTCATGTTTTATTGGTTAGATATCCATTGCATTAATAGCGGTATTCACATCCTCATCAATATCTACAGAGTCAATAATTAATGTCGCCACTTCTTCAAAGAGGTGATCGCGTTCCATATGTTGCTTATCCAGAAAAACGTTAAGGTTTGCTATTGGAAGTAATGGCGCAGGAATCACACCGTTTTCTCCGCTTTTCATGCGCTCAATTTGTGTTTCTGTGGAAACTTTCAAATAAATGACATATTCGGAGGCCAACAACTTTCTATTTTCTTCTGTAGCAATAACCGACTCTTCCATTACCATAACAAAATGGTCGTGATGATGAATATAGCGCCTAATAATTTCCGCTTCAAATTGATGAAAAGCCGCTTCACCTTGTTGCCCAAAAATTTCACTAAAAGTTCGGCCCATTTTACGCTCTAAACTGGGATTGGCATCAAATAATGACCAGCCTAATTTTTTAGCCAATGCTTCGCTAAATAGAAATTTACCAGCACCCATATGGCCTACTACAAAAATACGCTTAGGCTTACTCATAGCATTTACCTCAATTTAATGATTGTTGTTAAACTGGTCGCTATTTTAGCATAAAACGTATGGCCCTATCTTGCGATTTCCAATCATTTTCAATTTAATTTAAAATCGATTCATAGTATTAAAAATGAAGCGGGGCAAATATGTTTTCTGTAAAATGTAATATTGATAAAACCGATCGCATTAATCGCACAGTGCTTGGCGTAGTGCTTTGCCTAGCCGTATTATTGGGCTTTGGAAAAATATTTTTTATGTCAGTGGGTATTATTTTAATTATTGAAGGCGTTATTGGTTGGTGCTCTATTCCTGTGCTTGTGAAAAAATTGAATGCCTTTATAAGAAGATGAGAGAAAAAGCATGAAGTTTTATACGGTTATTTTCAGTTTGGCTATATCCTGCTTGAGTTCGTTTGGTTATGCTCAAACATTAACGGATAAAATTGATGCACTGATTGAGCGACAATTACCTCATGCTACCGTCGGCGTTTTAGTGAAAGACGCGCAAACCGGTCAAGTTATTTACCAAAAAAACGAAGATAAATTAGTATCGCCAGCAAGTGGAATGAAATTGTTTACGGCCACGGCTGCATTGTATCAATTGAAGCCAGATTATTATTTTGTAACCACGTTATCGCAAAAAGGACAAAACGTTTATATTACTTTTACGGGTTCACCCTCGCTTACTATTGATAACTTAAATGACTTACTGGCTAATCTGAAAAAAAGTGGTGTCACGCGTATTCAAGGAAATATCGTGTTAGATGCTTCACGCTTTCAATTACCTAATTATCCCAATGGAACTTCTTATGATGATTTGGGTTGGTATTATTCAGCACCAGATTCTGCCGCTATTTTGAATGAAAATGCGGTGGAGTATGACTTTATTAGTGCTAAAAAAATCGGTATGCCGATTCAAATTAAACCTAAAACATCGCCTCAAGCCATCACCATTATTAATCAAGTGGTAACCGTGGATGCAGAACAAGCCAAAGATCATTGTACATTGAATATTGATATACAACCTCATAATACATTGCGGCTATTTGGATGTTTCGCGCAAAACGCTGAACCACAACCGATGCAACTTGCTGTGCCGGAACCTATTTTATCGGCCAAGCAGACCATACAAGACTTTTTGAATAAAAATGGCATAACCCTTCAAGGCAAGATTATTCTTGGACGTACGCCAACAGATGCCCATGTTATTGCGCGTATGCCTTCCGATAATTTAAGCGTATTAATTACCCATATGCTGCAAGAATCCGATAATTTATATGCCAATAGTTTGACTAAATTGTTGGGTTATACCGTGACAGGCGAGGGCACCTATAAACAAGGTACTTTTGCCATGAAGCAAATATTATCCCAGCATACTGCTATTGATTTTACGCAAACTGAAATCGCCGATGGCGTTGGCACGCGATATAATCTCACCACGCCTGAGCAAATGGTCATATTGCTCACTAATCTCTATCAAGACAAGCAATTGCAGCCTATTTTTTTGAATGCATTGCCTCAAGCCGGTGTTTCTGGAACCTTAGAAGATAGGATGAAGAAAACGCCTTTAGAGAAAAAAGTATGGGCAAAAACGGGTACGATGCATGATATTTCGTCTTTATCAGGATACCTCAGGCATTCAGAAAATCAGCATCTTATTTTTTCTATCATTATTAACGGTATTAATACGCCTATTGAGGTAGCCAAATCGTTAGAAGAAAAAATCCTGTTAACGATTGATGGTAATTATTGGCCAGAAGAAGAGGGCGCTTTGAAACCTGCTACCAATAACGTGATTCAAAAAACTAAGCAATAAATGGGGTATTAATATATGAGTGCCATCGAAGAAAATAATCTGATGTATCAAGGTCCTCTGTTGCCAAAAGTGGATTATCACTTGATTGAATCAGAGGATGCTTTTTTCTCGTTGACCACACTGGAAGCCGATACACTAAAAAATTGCTGTGATTTTTTAGAAGAATTAAAAAGCGCGTTGTTGGAAGAAAAAATAGTACAAATTCCACAAACACTCGTTGCGCATTTATGCGCTTATCTGGGAACGGTGATGGCAATACACACCATTCATGACGCGGAACCATTAGAGCCATTAGTGAAAATACTCATCCAAAAACAAGCGATAATAGCGTACCAACATTTTAATCAATACCCGATTAATAGTCAGGCTGAAAGTCACGAAATTCAGAAAACCCATTTAGAAAAATTACGTCAAACAACCCCTGGTAGTATTTTAAGACAAACAATGCGACTGGGGCGTATTATGCTGGATATGCTGGGGGAATTGAAAGACAATCGTCCCATTCGTAACAATTACCGAAAGCCTGAAGAGCCGACGCTCTTTTGTCCACAAGAAACGCTCATTAAAATCTCATTATATCTGAGTGGTCAACAATGTGCTGAATGGCGTGAGCAATTGGATGATTTATCCGATAATTATGTGATTAATCAATTAGCTATTCAAATAGGGTGGCTCATGGGCTACTTTTCTCATCTTTTCAAACAACCACCGGATAAATCAGGCTATTTTGAGTATGGGTTACCGGTTATTTCGTTGTATCGTGAATACACCTACAAGTTAATGAAAACCTTTGCCGAAGCAAAACACGCCCAAGAAGAAGCGGAGCAGGTGGAAGAGGCCGAAAAACTTCTCAAGGAAATACGCCACTTATCTGAAAGAACGCAAGAGCAAGCAACTGTCCCTTTAACGGATTTTCAACAACAATTTTTGCGCGTAAAAATAGAGACTGAAAAAGTATTGATGGATTTTCTCGCGCAAGGGTATGCAATTAAAATCATCTTGATGAGCATTTTTTATTTTTGGTTTCGATTAGAAGCTTCATTTCGTACGGAAAACGCGAAAGCCATTG
This sequence comes from Pseudomonadota bacterium, assembly GCA_021848965.1. GTDB lineage: Bacteria > Pseudomonadota > Gammaproteobacteria > Legionellales > Legionellaceae > CABHON01. The sequence goes on along the minus strand of JAJZTL010000039.1, from coordinate 15,426 downwards.
ATAAAGAAATACCTTTTGTACACATGGGTTCCATTATAGACCTTGTCAAAAAAACAGCCAGCTCTTTACCTCAACCCACATTAACGCCGGAACTTCAGGCGCTGGTTAAAAAAAGAGAAGAATTAAAACGCTATTTTTCTGATCCGGAAAGTTTAGATATTGTGCCACAAGAAAAGGTAGCCGAAGAAACCGCGCAAGTTAATACAGCCATTTATACAATTATTGAGAATTATATGAAAAACGATATTAATCCTGAGGCCATTGCTAATGCCTTATTTTGCCACTGGTTACGGTTTTCTATTTTCTTTGGCGTTTCAGAAAATGATTGGCAAAAAATGGATTATTATTTATTCGATCTCCTACAAGTGGTTAAAGAGCATATAACGAAGATTTTTCAAGAAAAATAGTGTTAAAAACAGAAGAGGGCGGTTTTTACTTATATGGCCAAACCCTTGCAAATCAATGGGTATAAGGTTTATTGCGTAAAAGAGATCTGGTATTATAGATCTAGAATCATTGGGCGTAATTTGTTCGCGTTAAACATGAAATACTGTTTTACCGAAATACAAAATAAAGAGAAAATTATATGATATTTGCTTCAAATCAGCATCAACAACTATGGGAAGCCTGCACTGATACTTTTGTCAATACTGGCCGAGTGATTAATATAATTAATACTCAGCCACAATTATTGAAAGATCATGTATTTAGAAGACAATTGATTGAGAAAGTTTCTGAACTCGAAGAAAATTCACCTCTCGCGGAAAATGCTTTTCAATACACAAATATTAAAGTGTTACTTCATGGCAAGGTGCCATTGAGAAAAGACATTCAGTCAAAGGATACCATATACGCCTATTTGCCGCATAACTCTTCTGCTGATATTGAAGAAAAAAGAAATCAAGAGCAAGTATCGGAACGTTTTTTTCGTGTAAATAAAGCATTAAGACATGGACAACCCGCTTTGCAACTTTATCATTTAATCAGACACAGTATGCAAAATGGTGGCTTTATAACGCTAGACGGATATTCCATGCGTTCAGTGGTTACCGCGCTGGTTAAAATTATTTCTGAAAATAATGGCATGCCAAATCATGATTTACATTTTAAAATTGGTCCTACAGATTTAATTTGTAAACGAGCAGATAAGGAGCAAGGACAGCAAAACGCTTGTGTACGCCAGAAAGCTAATTTCTGGTTATCTATTTCACAATTACCTGATGAATCATTTACTTACGGCATTCATAAAATTAATAAATGGGAGAAAACAGATCGTGTTGGAGTACGCTTAGGAAATATAGCACCTACTGCTGAAAAGCAAAGAAATTTATCAATGCATATGTCACAAAAAACTAGAGTTATTGCTAGCTTTACAGAAAATGATTTTAATTTGCATACTCAAATATTGAGAGCTGGTGAAGATGGACTAAACGCTATTCGTAATCCTCAAGCAGCCCAAAGAAATCGAAAAATTGTTGAAGAGAATATTCATTACTTGAACGGATTAAATTTTTTGCGTTCTGTAACTGAAGTAGTAAGGCGTTTATATCGAAACCCAACAAATGGCCAAGTTTATTTTTATCAAGATGGAAAAGCTCGCCGTAGCGATGCACTTCCTATAGCTGTTCATCAAGCTAGAAGCTCATTGCTTCTATCTAATGGACATATTTCTCAGATGGATGTTTTTGGTGAATCTTCAGCAGTATATGGTCAAACAACTGTTACAACGACGTACTCAACTAGTCGATATGGTAATCGTTATCCAAAAAATACGCCTACTGGCGGGGCAGGGCTGCACCGTGCTCAATATGGTATTGCTACAGGAGTTAGTACAATTGAAAATGTTGATGCTATGGAAGATAAGGCAAATAGAATCAATGCAGAGATAGAGACGAATGTGATTCGCCCATCTATTGGTAATGGAGCTGGTTTTTTTAAGGTTGCTCCTGTTTTTGATGGCCTTAATGTTCTTAATGGACAAGAAAAAAGACAAAAAGCGGGTAAAAATCATCTTCGAGTAGAATTAGGTCAAGAGTTTGGCGGAGATTATGAGTCGGACGGAGATAATTACTCAGATGATGAAGATGTTAATGGATTAAATGATCTGTTTGAAAATCGGTTTGGAATATAAGTGTTAATAGATTTGATTTAAAAATGATGATAATGCTCAATTTTTTTGGCATAAAACGCGAGAGCAAATGTAAATGTATTTATATTCGTTAAAAATTGAAGGATTTAGAAAACTAAAAAATACTACAGTATATTTTGGTAATTCCACATTCTTAATTGGTGAAAATAATAAAGGTAAAAGCAGTATTTTCAAAGCAATTGAACTGGTATTAAGTTTGAAACATGAATTAACAGATCATGATTATTTTTCCATTTTTGACGAAGAGATAGGAGAGAATACATATGGTAACGAAGGAATCATTGCACTTACAGCCGAATTTAGAAATTTAAGCGAAAATTCTAAATCATGGAGAGGTTTTAAGGGGCGTATATTTACATACCCGTCTGAAACTGAGACCGGCTTTAGCATGACATATAAAAAAACATTTACGAGAGGAAGTAAGCAACCTTCTATTTCTATGAAACGAAATAAAAGAATTAAAAAAGCTCAATTCTCTCACGCAAAAAAATGGAATGATTTTATTTGTGATGAAATTTCACAAGATACGATAACAGATATTTGGGGAAAAAAATTAGATGATAAGTTTAAGCTTAATGAGCTTGATGAAATAGATGAAGTTTGGGAAATAAATGAAGACGAGATTGAGTGGATTGAGAATCCAGGTGGTTTTTCTTCAATTATCAATAATAAACTTCCGAAAGTACTTGTGATTCCAGCAGAAGATAGAGCCGATGAATTTGTTTCAAAAAAAGGGACATTATACGAGGTACTAGATGTAGAGGTACGGCCCGTATCCTGGTAAAAAGTACTCACTCAATTTCATCACCCCTTGATACCATTGGTCTAGAGCACCGTTTTTGACGATTTTTTCTTTGTTGATTCTTGTTTACTTTTTAGTGTTGATATTTTTAATAACACCGCCTGATATTGCCCATGAACTTTTTTAAGCTGCCGATCGAGATCTTTATTCAATTTCTCTGCTTTTTTACAGGCCAAATCACTGTTGGCGTGCTTATTTCTCAGCTCAGCCACGTTATCTTTTAATTCTTCGATGTGCTTATGTTGCTTGGTACTCAGGATTTCATTAGCTTTGCGTAAACGGTTTGATTCAGTTCTGGCTTGGTCTATCAACTGTAACCACCGGTTTTCAGATTGCTCTTGGCGCTCACGTTCCTGCACCATTGTCTGCTGATTTTTTTCAGCCTGGGCGTGTAATTGTTGCTGTAGTTTCTGAATCTCAGCCTGATATTTTCCGGCCTTCTCCATCACGTCATGTTTTTCATCGTACGCTTGCTTTAGCCTGACTTCATGCTGATTTTTGACAGCAGTCAATTCTGCTGACTGTCCGCAGAATCGTTCTTGCAGTACCGCCAGCTCAGTTTGCAGGGTTTGAATCTGGGCATTTTGGGTTTCAATGATTTGTTGATTGTTATCCAATGATGCTTGCAGCGCAATGATTTTTTGATCTTGGATGCGTTTTTCTTGACTCAATTTTGCTTGCTGTTCGGTCAGTTCTTTTTTGATAGCCATCAGTTGATCGGTCGCTTGCTCCATGGCGGCTTGCCACAAGACTTCTGTTGCTGAAATCAGCTCTGGCGGCAGATTGGCTGGCAGATGGTGAATCTCTTTGTTGGCATATTCTTCACGCCAAGTGTTGAGGTGTTCGGCGATGGTGGTGTTGCTGCCGGTCCTAAGTTTGTCGCGGATTTTCTGCACCGATGGCGCAATTCCTTGGCTCAGCAATTGAACGGCCGCTTGTTTCACATCGGGGTATTGAATGCCAACTCGGGCCATAACGCGGGTTCTCAGTGTTTGTCAGGATTTAGCCATAATATCATTATATTACGTGATACATCAATCATGCTGATTTAACATGATAAAACCCATAAATTCATGATTAGACCACTTATCTTGATCTTTCAGCCAGACGCCGTCATAATGAGCCTTATAAAAGTATGAGCGAAAAATACGATAATGAACAAACTGCTGTTGGATTTATTAAATCCCTTACCGTTAGAAGCGCTAAAGCTAGGACAGCACTTGAACGGAGAACAAGGCAGTAATCGTGCGCCTTCTTTTATTACCAAACAAATTGCCGCGAATCATGATTTAGATGCCGTTAAAACATGGCTCTTAGAATTTACTGACTCTCCCCAGACACAACGTAGTTATCGCAAAGAATCCGAACGATTGTTATTGTGGTCACTGATTGAGAAACAAAAAGCGTTATCGAGTCTTACTCGCGATGATCTGCGGGAGTATCAGCAGTTTTTAATGAATCCAGAGCCCAAGGCGCGTTGGTGTGGTGTGCGTAAACCTCGTACTAATCCCGATTGGCGACCTTTTCAAGGCGGATTGAGTGAAGACAGTACGGCGCAGGCGATGTCGGTGATTAATGCGCTATTCAGTTATTTGGTGGAAGCGGGTTATTTATCCGGCAATCCTTTAGGATTAATACGTCGCCACTTAAGAAAGTCTGGAAAATCAACGGAGAAAATGGTCGAACGATTTTTAGAGCGAGAGCTTTGGGCTATCGTGGTGGAACACATTAAAGCCATGCCTCAAGCCACACCCCATGAAAAGAAACAACAAGAACGCATTCGTTTCCTATTTTCACTGCTGTATTGTTTAGGACCCAGAGTCAGCGAAGTGGCTAATGCTAAAATGAGTGACATACAATCCATTCGTGGTCAATGGTGGTGGACAGTAACCGGCAAAGGTCAAAAAACGGAAAGAATTCCTGTCACCGAAGCACTATTAAAAGTATTGGTGCGTTATCGACAATATTATGGATTACCGCTTTTACCCTCCTCAGAAGAAGAGCATGCGTTGTTTATGAATTTTAATGGTACCCGAGGATTGACCAGCAATATGATTTATCGTCTGGTGAAACAGGTATTTTTAGATTGTGCACAATCCATTGAAGAAACACGGCCAGACTTGGCCAATAAATTGAAAAAAGCCTCTACCCATTGGCTGCGCCATACCGCCATTACCCATCAAACCGATGCAGGCATTGAATTGCGTTACATTAAACGTAATGCACGGCATGAAAGTGTTGAAACCACCATGCTCTATCAACACGCTGAAGAAGATTTATGGCACAGCGCCATGTCGGCTCATGTGAATGCCTTAAATGAAGATGAGTTGAACTATGGCTAGAGTGCATGAAACGGCGTATCCTCAATTAAAACCCCACTATTCTAAAAGAGAATTAGAAGAAGTGTTTACGCCCATGGATGATGATATTGCATATATGCGGCAGGTGACGCGTGATACGCTACCTAAGACACAGCTTTGTTTCATGGGGTTACTTAAAGGATATCAATGCTTGGGTCGTCCCGTGGCAATCGGTGACCTTCCTGAATCCGTCATCCAATACATTGCCAAAGAACTTAACATTAAAGCAACAAAGAAACTGAAATACAGTAAAGCCACACGACAACGACACCTTGAAGCCATACGCCGTTATTTGCAAATAAACAATGATAATCATGCCCGTAAACGATGCATGAAAAAAGCTAGCCTCGCGGCGGCTGAAACCAAAGAAAATCTGGCGGATATCATCAATGAGATAATTGACCATTTGATTAAAGAACATTTTGAAATTCCTGCCTATCAAGGTCTCTTGAGATTAGCCCGTGCCTCACGTAAAGTGATGGCTCGACAATACGATCAAAAAATAGCCGGACAACTGTCATCCGAAGTCAAAGAATTTCTGGATGCTTTATTTAATGTTTCACGTGAAAATGTGGTTATTGAACAAAAAATTCCGCTTGTGTTCAAAGGCCAAAAAAGTCCTTGGTGGCAAATCAAACAAGAGGCCAAGACACCGACTTCTAAAAGTATTCGAGCGTTTATTCGTCATTTAAATGGCCTCTTAACGTTAAGACAATCCGCGCACTTTGACTTAAACAGTATTCCACCGGCACGAGTAGATACCTTGGTCAGTGAGGCTATATCATTAGATGCTAGCGACATGAAGCAATTGAGAGCCAATCATCGTTACGCTTTAGCGATTGTACTCATCAATATGAAAGTAGCAACTTCTGTGGATGATCTGTGTCGAACGTTAATTCTTTGGATCCGTCGATTTCATACAGACGCCAAAGAAGAGCTGGACGAATATCGCCGCAAACATGCCGATGAAGTCGATCGCCTCATTACGGTTCTGCATGGTTTATCGGTAGATGTAAAAAATAGCCAATCAGAGCAAGAACAATTATCAGCCATTGATAAAAATCTCAACGATCGCGATGCGATTATTGAACAATGTGAAAAACACATGGCCTATGCAAACGACAACTATTACTCCTTCATGCTACGACCTTACCAAAATAAACGCTCACTTTTGCTGAAAATTATCGATCATTTAGACATCCACTCCACCACGCACGATACTACGATTAAAACCTCATTACAGTTTATTGACCAACACCGCCAAACAAAAAAAGAATGGATTGAATTAACGTATCAAGACGAAAATAATATCGAAGCCACTGTATCTCTCGATTGGTTATCGGAAAAATGGTTTAAAATGGTGACGGGCAAATCACCGGGGACCAAAGTCACCAAAATCCATCATTATTACTTTGAGTTGGCGGTCATGGAAGAAATTGCCGAAGCACTGGATTCCGGTGATGCCTATGTGAATAATGGTTATGCGTTTGACGATCCCAATAAACAGCTGATGTCTTGGGAGGCGTTTTATGAAGGAGTTGACGCTTATTGTGCGTTAATCAAACAACCTAAAGAGCCTGAACAATTTACCGCGAACCTTCAAACAAACTTTCGTGAAGTGGCTCAACGTGTCGATCGACGTTGCCCTGAAAATCATTATTTATCCATTGAAGAAGGCTTACCCATTTTAAAAAGAGCACGTAAAAAAAAGTACTCCAAGGAAGCCAAACGTATCAGTGACAAGATAGATGAACTCATTCCGCAAACCAACATTGTCGAAGTGATTTTAACCGTCGAACGCTGGTTTAATTTAAGCAAACATGTCAAACCATTATCGGGCTTTGAAACGAAGATGGAAAACCATGATTTATGTTTTGTGGCGGCTTTATTCGCTTATGGCTGCAATATTGGTCCTTCAGAAGGCAGTCGTTGCTTGATTATTTTTAGCCGAAAACAAATTGCACGCATTTTTAATCGCCAAATCACCGAGCAGAAACTCGATTTTCTCAATATCCAGGTTATCAATGAATACAATAAATTCGACATGCCAAAGCAATGTTGGGGACCAGGAGAAAGTTTATCGGTCGACGCTACCTTCTGGGAGATGTTTAAGAAAAATTTATTAGCGGCGCATCACATTCGCTACGGTGGCTTTGGTGGTTTAGGGTATTATCATATTTCGGATTCTTACATTGCACTGTATGGCAACTTTATTTCCTGCGGTGTGCATGAATCGCACTATTTATTTGATGGCATCATCGATAATGATTCTGAAATTCAGCCAAAAAAAGTACACGGAGATACGGGTGCACAAACCGAAGTGGCTTTTGGGTTCGGTTATTTACTGGCTATTTTTCTTATGCCACGTATTCGCAATTTTAAGCACCTGCGTTATTACAAACCGAATAAAACCGATCATTTTACCCATTTAAATGAACTCTTTTGCGATGAATCCATTGATTGGGATTTTATGCAATTGCATTATCACGACATGTTGCGCGTGGTGATGTCAGTTCATGCGGGTCGCGTGAAAGCCTCTACTATCTTAAGACGAATGGGCTCAAAAACACGGAAAAATAAGCTGTATTATGCCTTTCGTGAATTAGGTCGTGTGGTTCGCTCGATGTTTTTATTGAATTACATTGACGACATGGATTTACGAAAAACTATTCATGCTGGTACCTGCAAAAGCGAAGAATTTAATCAATTCATCAGTTGGGTTCGTTTTGGTGATGGTGGTATGGTGGGAGATAACCTGCGCTTCAATCAACAAAAGATTATCAAATTTGGTCATTTGGTCGCAAACATGGTGAGTTTACATACCACCGCCAGCATGACCAAAGCCGTGAATACACTCAAACAGCAAGGTGAAGCGATCCCCGATGAAATTTTAGGTGCATATTCACCTTTTCGTACCGGTTACATCAATCGGCGAGGAATTTTTCCGCTGGATTTTAATAACAAAACAATGGCGCTGGAACATGAACTTTTCAAAGATTAAAACCAATGGGTTACATAAATTCAGTCTATCTCGACCTGTTTTAGCCGCATTATCAGCTGCGATACTTTTTGGTGGCAGCACGCCTTTGGCTAAAGTATTAGTCAATCAGGCTTCACCGATTTTATTAGCCGGATTACTCTATTTAGGTAGTGGTATCGGATTGATGTTAATCCGTTTAATCCGTGATCACGGTTGGAAAAATCCAGCTCTTTCAAAAAAAGAATGGCCATGGTTATTGAGTGCTATTAGTTTTGGCGGCATATTAGGACCCATATTATTGATGTTTGGCTTGACGCAAGCGAGTGCGGCAAATGCTTCCTTACTGCTCAATCTCGAGGCGGTGTTAACGGCCGTTATCGCTTGGGTTGTTTTTAAAGAAAATACTGATCACCGAATCGTGCTTGGTATGTTTTTTATCGTTGCTGGTGGTGTTTTATTGTCCTGGCCACACGAACAAATTAGCGTACATGGAGGAATAGGCTCACTTGCTATTGCCGCCGCTTGCTTGTGTTGGGCGATTGATAATAACTTAACGCGTAAAGTATCCGCTTCTGATGCGTTGTTTTTGAGCAGTAGTAAAGGTCTGATTGCGGGTATCGTCAATATTAGTCTCGCTTATGAATTAGGTATGCAGATGCCTACGTGGACAACCACAGCAGCAGCGTTACTCTGTGGTTTTTTAGGCTATGGTGTGAGTTTGTTGTTATTTATTTTTGCTTTACGTGGTCTAGGCACCGCCAGAACAGGCGCCTATTTTTCAATTGCGCCTTTTATTGGTGCCGCCATTGCCATTCTATTTTTTCAAGAAGAACCGTCGATTTTATTTTGGATAGCTTTTTTACTGATGAGTTTTGGTGTGGGATTACATCTCACGGAGAAGCATGAACATGAGCATGTGCATGAAGCCATATTTCATGATCATCAACACATGCATGATGAACACCATCAACATGACCATGATTTTCCTTGTGACGTCACGAAAGCGCACAGTCATCCCCATCAACATGAAACACTGGTACATACACATCGGCATTATCCGGACCTTAACCATCGGCACCAACATGAATAAAATTCTATATCGTTTGTTTGTTATTGGTTTGATGGTACTCGCAAAATTGGCGATAGCAGAAACGCAAACCATGAATTTATACGTCGCCTATAAAACAGTGACGTTTGCTGGAAAAAGTCGACAAGCGATTGCCATTAATGATCAAATCCCGGGGCCAACGCTTCATTTCAAAGAAGGAGATGAGGTGACGATTAATGTCTACAATCAATTAAACCAAAGCACGTCAATTCATTGGCATGGTATATTGGTCCCTTGGCAAATGGATGGTGTTGATGGTATTAGCCAAAAACCGATTCCACCCGGTGGGTTTTTTCATTACCATTTTACTCTGCATCAATCGGGCACCTACTGGTACCATGCGCATGTGGGCCTTCAGGAACAAGAAGGACTGTATGGCGCTTTTCTGATTGATCCAATCAATCCAACACCTTACTATTATGATAAAGACTATACGGTGGTCTTATCGGATTGGAGCAATATTCCAGCAGAAGGCGTGTTGGCCAATCTTAAGAAAGATGGTGATTATTATTCGCCACGCTTTCCCCTACAGCCTTCTTTAATGAAATTCATTCATGATTACCAAAAATCCAACACAGAAGAACGTGAAGCACTCTGGAATGATTACAGCATGATGCAACAAATGCGCATGAGTATCTACGATTTGAGTGATGTGGCATATGATGCCTATTTACTGAATGGTCAATCCAAGGAACATCCGTGGACTGCACTTGTTAAAAAAGGCGATATGGTTCGCCTGCGTTTTATTGGTGCGGCAGGAAGCACGATTTATAACATCAAAATACCGGAAACGGCATTGAAAATTGTGCACATTGATGGCAATGATGTAGCTCCCTTTTCGGTGAAAAGTTTCAGTTTGGCACCGGGCGAAACTTACGATGCGTTAGTGTCCATAAAAACGAATCAACCGCTTATTATTTATGCTGAGTCTATTGACACCCTCGGAAAAGCTTACGGTGCTTTAGTGACAACGCCCCATCAAGCTGTCGATTATGCGTCGGTTAAACCCTTTCCTGAACCATTACCTGTAACACGAGAGATGATGAAAAATATGATGGCATCCCAGGGAGATATGAAGATGTCTGATGATGGCGCTCATTCTATGAAAGGCTCTACTCATAAGGCAAATATGGATATGTCCGGTATGGGCATGGATAACATGCCAGAAATGACGTCGACAACTGCCAGCCCTGATTCAATGAACATGGATATGACTATGCCAACAGAGCCAGCCATTACCGGTGATACACAAGTTCCCCCCAATTCAGAGCTATTATCCCTACAAACGATAGGAACAAAATATCAATCCGTTACTGCTGCTGTACCCACCAATGATCCAAAAAAACCAGTGAATGAAATAATTCGCATGGAGTTATTTGGGTATATGGGACGCTACATTTGGTTTATTAATGGATTACCTGAATACAAAGTTGATCCGATTGCAATCAAACCGAATCAACGTTACCGGATTATTTTTACCAACAATTCCATGATGCGCCACCCCATGCATATTCATGGTCATTGGTTTATTCTTCGTAATGGCCACGAAGCTTATGATCCCTTACTGCATACGGTGGTTGTACCACCCGGCGCAACAGCTGTCGTGGATGTTGACAGTGATGCGAGTGGACAATGGTTTTTTCACTGCCACCATGCGTACCATATGATTGCCGGCATGAGCCGTGTTTTTCAATACAATACGATTATTGAGGTGGAACAAGGAAAAGAGAAACCGGAAAAAATAGTTACATCTGGCCAGTATATCAATCGTCCCATTGTCCGGGAGGATGAAGTGATGCCCATCGACGCTACCTTGCTAAACGATCCGATGCCTCATCCAATGGGACTTTACCAAGCGAGCTTCTTGGATTTAGGTGAAGATCCGTTTAATAATGATCAAGAGATGACATTCAAAGGCTTGTATGGCAGTGATTATAATAAATTGGAGCTGTATACGAACGAAGCAGAAATCGATCAAGGTACCATTGATGATGCGGACATTGACATTTTTTATTGGCATTTGCTCAATCAATTCTGGGCAATTAAAGGCGGGGCTAATTATTTTTATCGTCCCTCAGAAAATCCTTATTGGCAGCCGGGATTAGGTATTGAGGGACTCATGCCCTATTTTATTGATACGAATCTTAGGCTTTATTATCACGAAGATAGTGTTAAATTAGATGCTGAACTTTCACGAGACAGCCAAATAACCAATAATATTTTTATTCGAGCGGGTATTCGCAGTATTATCGCCTCTCAAACAGTCGTTCAGGACGATATTGGTAATGGACTCAATCAGCTACGTTATACTCTTCGTCCTTACTACCGTTTAATGCCTGGCGTCAATCTCTTCGCGCAATGGGAATACGATCAAAACTTTGGTGAATTTAACAATCTATGCACCAGTGATGGCGAATGCACGAGTGGCAGTGTCGTCACTTTTGGAATATCGACCATTTTTTAATAGTATTCTGAAATAGCTTTAAGATATAATTTGCTCCATTGAGTCTTTAAGAGATAAGTCTATAATAACGACAGTTTTTACACGCTAACATGATAAAATACAAAAGGTTAACGATGAATGATTTACCACCTTGTCCGAAATGCCGTTCTGAATATACCTACGAAGATAGTGGATTGTATATTTGCCCAGAGTGCGCGCATGAATGGCCTAAAAATGAACTAGTCGAAAACGTCGACGACGATACGTTTATTGTTCGTGATGCCAATGGAAACTTATTGAATGAGGGTGATTTTGTTACGGTTATTAAAGACTTGAAAATTAAAGGATCATCTTCCATTCTCAAGGTAGGAACAAAAGTAAAAATACTTCGATTGGTAGATGGCGATCACGATATTGACTGTAAAATTGAGGGCATTGGCTCCATGATGTTAAAGTCAGTTTTTGTAAAAAAAGCTGAAGGCCATAAATCCTCATGATCGCTATTCATGAGGCTTACTGTAAAGGTTTGTTAAGGTTTAAAAATTGGCCCCCTAATTTAGTGGCAGGCCTTATTGTTGGCGTTGTAGCGCTGCCATTAGCGATGGCCTTTGCGATAGCCTCTGGCGTACCACCGCAACAAGGATTATATACCGCTATTATTGCCGGCCTTGTTGTGGGCTTATTTGGTGGCAGTCGTGTTCAAATTGCAGGGCCGACAGGTGCATTTGTTGTTATTCTGGCTGGAATTACCGCTAAATATGGCATCAGTGGTTTACAAACTGCTACTTTATTAGCCGGAGTAATGCTCATTCTCATGGGGCTAACGAAACTGGGCAATGTGATTAAATTTATCCCCGATCCGGTGATTGTGGGATTTACAGCTGGAATTGGTATTATCATTTTTGTGGGTGAGTGGAAAGATTTCTTTGGATTATCCATTTCGCTGCCGTTGGATGCGCATTTTTATCAGAAAATACATGCACTTTTCATGGCATTACCCAATTTAAGTTGGGCTACAACAGGAATGGCCATAATAAGCTTAGGATTAATTTTAATAACGCCTCGATTTTTAAAACGTATTCCTGGTCCTCTCGTTGCTCTCGTTATCGCAACGTCAACGCAAACATTGTTTCAGTTTAAAGGCATTGCAACATTGGGAAGCGTATTTGGAAATATTTCATCGACACTACCGTCGTTACACATGCCAAACTTATCTCTTCCCTTAATTTCACAATTAATTGGCCCCGCCTTTACGATTGCTTTATTGGGCGCTATTGAGTCTCTACTATCGGCCTCTGCTGCTGACGGTATGGCCAATACACGTCACGATGCAAATCAAGAGCTTGTTGGGCAAGGTTTAGCAAATCTTTTAGCACCGTTATTCGGTGGATTTGCCGCCACAGGAGCGATTGCGAGAACAGCGACCAATATCCGTAACGGTGGCAATAGCCCACTGGCCGCTATTTTTCATTCGATAACATTATTGCTCATTATTGTGTTTTTAGCCCCATTCGCCTCAGCTATTCCCTTGTGTACTTTAGCGGCTATTTTGTTTGTAGTCGCCTTTAATATGAGCGATATTCCCCATTTTATTTATACCATCAAACGCGCTCCACGATACGATGTTATCACGTTGTTGGTGACTTTTTTTCTGACCATATTCACGGATTTAGTCGTTGCCGTTAATATTGGTGTGATTCTTGCCATTCTACTTTTTATTCGACGAATGAACCAAGCAATTGTGGTAGAAATGCATTCTCCAATACACTTTCAACATGAAATAAACGAACACGGCATTAGCCAATTACCCGAAGATCTTATAGTTTATACGATTCAAGGCCCTCTCTTTTTTGGCGCAGCTGAGAAAATTGAACGTGCTTTGGCTGTGACTCATACTGATCCATCCGTCATTATTTTACGTTTAAAAAATGTTCCTTTTATGGATATGACTGGGCTGACAACATTGCATGAGTTAGTAGAGCAATTTCATCATCGTGGTATAAAAGTTTATATGTGCGAGGCGAATGCAGAAGTACGTCGAAAACTTATCAAAATCAATATGCATCATTGGTTACAGAAAAAACGTCTTTTTAAAACTTTTCCCGAAACGCTTAAATGCTGCTCCTCTTAAATACAAAACGCGCACAATCTGATGACATAGTTCGAAAAACCAAGACATAAATGCCAATTCGTTTAACTTGTATTTAAAATGCATCTTATATAAAATAGAGCTTTAAAACTAACATCATAGGAAAATCATCATGCAAACAACACATAAACAGGCTAAAACTATAAGCGACAAAATAGCCTTTTGTTTGGTTAAATTTTTTCGTTTTTTTGCGGATGTTTTTTTTCAAAAACGTTATGGTAATCGTGCTATTGTTCTCGAAACAGTTGCTGCTGTTCCAGGCATGGTTGGTGCAGGATTGCTTCATTTAAGATGTTTAAGAAAAATTAAAAACGACGCAGGATGGATCCAAGTTTTGCTGGATGAAGCTGAGAATGAGCGAATACATTTAATGACGTTTATGTATATTGCCAAACCTAATTTGTTCGAGCGTTTTATTATTTTTGTCGCGCAAGCTATTTTTGTGGTACTTTATTTGGTGATGTATATCCTTTCTTCTAAAACAGCCCACCGTTTTGTTGGCTATTTAGAAGAAGAAGCTGTCGTTAGTTACACGCATTACCTACAAGAGCTTGATGAAGGACGAATCGTGAACTGTCCCGCTCCTGAAATAGCTAAAAATTATTGGAAGCTAAGCTCAGATGCCTGTTTACGCGATGTCTTGTTAGTTGTTCGTGATGATGAAGCGGAACATCGGGATGTCAATCATCAATTAGCTGACAAGCTGGCTACTGGCAAATCGCTTTTGACATCATTAAAATCAGAATGTTCGGATCATGAAATGATATTCAATAAGCCTGATAATTCAGATTGATTATGCAGTATGTCTGCCAAGGTATAATTCTCAAGAACTTTCATAAAAGATGTTTGAGCTTCGTGTAAAATGCCTTTTAGTCTGCATACTGGCGCAATACAACAATTGGTTTTTTCTTTGTTAAAGCAAGGAACTAAATCAAAATGAGGTTCAAGTTGCGCAACTAATTTGCCAAGATTAATCGTCATGGGTTCAGCTAACAACAAAATACCACCATTTTTTCCACGGATTGTCTTAATTAATGCCAACTTAGATAAATTATGTATGATTTTAATCATGTGGTTATTGGAAATGGTGTAAGCCGTTGTAATATCTTTAATGGTGCAAGGTCCTTTTTTGATAGCAATATAAATGAGTGCGCGCAAAGAGTAATCAGTAAATTGTGTCAGTTGCATTTTTAATATCTCTGATGATAGAACAAACCAATCATAACATATATTATTAATACATGTTACACGCTGCTGCGCTGATTTTATCTATATAAAATACCTCACTTTTTTATGAGTTTCATAATAGTGTTGGCGGTCAATTATAATTCCCTACGGCGGACAACTATTGAATCATTAAAAATCTAACCCAATGCTCTATAAAAATGGAGTAAAATTATGCCATAGTTTCCTCCTGTTTTTCACGTTTTTTCAG
>JAJZTL010000136.1 GCA_021848965.1 Pseudomonadota bacterium | reverse complement strand
AGGTCTTGTGCCTACCCGCCAATATTGATAAAAACTGTGCATTTTCGGGCGGGCACAAGACCCGCCCCTACAAAAACCACCTACAAACCTTGATTTTATTGGAATTTATACGCGTTCACCCTGATAAGTTAAGTTGACGCTGCCAATGTGTGTACGTTATAATTCGAGAATAGAAAATTATGAAACGAGGGCCATTAAAACTCGTTTTTTTTAATAGAGGTTTATATGAAAATATTTTTATCTTACTCATCTTCCGAGCATGACATAAATAATCAAAAAGAACAAATTGATAAGTTTATTGAGGAACTTCTAAGCTTAGGCTTTCCAGAAACTAATCTGGAATACAAGTCTTATGGAAATTTTTCGGGAGTAGAGCTTGAAACTGATGGCACAGTTTTATTTTTAAAAGAAAGTCGGTCATTACTAAAACATCAAGAGCTATGCTATGGTGATGTTGTTTTAGTTAGCGCGTCAACAGAAACAGAATATTGTTATAATGATCAATGGAAAGGGGTTACGGTAAGTGAAGATGCTTTTTCCTCTCTACCCAGTTCTATTGTTTTGTCTGCTGAGCAAGCAAGTGAAGAGAAATCCGTCATTGACACTTTAATTTCTCAGGAACTAAATAATGTGGCTATTGACTCAGTTCATGATGATGGAAGACCGTATTATGATGAGGAAACTATCACAGCACATTTCAAGCCCTTAGTTGAAAACTCATGGGGAGAAAAAAGATACGAAGGAAATGCATTAAAGTCAAAAGTTGATAGAACGTTACATAAAGCTACTGAGCAATATAAACATCGAAAACATGACGATCATTTGCTTTTACTTAAAAATCAATTATCAGCACTAATGAGCCAAGTTTGCGAAATGGGCGGACATAGTAGGGAAGATGGAGACAAATATAGTTTATTATTAGATCTCAGAGAAAAGATAGACAAAACTGCATTTACAGCAATAAGTGATGGCACTCATAGTGATGACGATAAAAACTTTGCGTGTGCTGCAAAGAATTTTATTGTGCTTGCATTACAACGAAATAAACTGGGTTATTCTGACAGAACAAAATCTGGTGAAAAAATTAAAGAACTTTTAAATAATCCGGAATATCAGCAATTACGCCAGTATCTTTTTGGAAAATCACATGCAGATTCACCAATTCACTATTTAGATTTATTGAAATTTTCTGGTTATTCTCCAGAGGACAGTAAGGCCAAGTTTTTTTCATCCTCAAATAAGCAAAAGACGTATGATTTGTATTTATCAAAGAGAGCTGAAGATAAATTTTTAAGCCAAGGAGAAATCATACGTTTTACGTCTTAGCTTGATGAGTGATAAATAACCCATTTTTTTAAAGTTTTAATTGCCATTGTGTAACATATGTTATACAATATTAAGTATTGTAAGTGTTAATAGGTAATTTACCATGAATAAAGTCGCAACAGTTAATGCTCGTATTGAATCAGATCTTAAATTACATGCGGAAGCAATATTGCATAAAATAGGCATGTCTTCCGCAGAAGCTATTAGAATATTTTATGCGCAAGTATGTTTACAAAATGGATTGCCTTTTGATGTGAAAATTCCAAATAAAGCGACTTTAAATGCAATTGAAGAGTTAGAGTCTGGAAAAGGCGAACGTTTTAAAACAATGGATGATGTTTGGGACTCAATAGATGCTTGAACTTGAATTATCCACGCAGTTTAAAAGAGATCTCAAAAAGGTAAACAAACAAGGGAAAGATAGGAGTTTACTTAATGAAGTAATTGATTTGCTTCAAAAAGAAACCGTTCTTCATCTTAAACATAAGGACCATAATATATCGGGCAATTGGAATGGTTACAGAGAATGCCACATTACGCCAGACTGGCTTTTAATTTACAAAATTATAAAGGATGATTGTGTAAAATTATTAAGATTATCAAGAACAGGCTCTCATTCTGAACTATTCAAATGAAACAGAGTTCCCATACTGAACATTATGGGAACTACCAATCACATCATAATGACAACTACAAAATAAAAGTAGGAACTAATTGTTAGTGCTTGAAAACAGAATTGGGTATGCTTGAGATATTCTGCCAATGAACCAGCAATATTTTGCAAATGGATCTTGGATGAAACAGCGATAAAATGCAAATGGCACCCAATTTTGAAACCGAATTATTTTGCGCATTTCCGGCAGAATTATTTTGCGTAGCACTTACTATTTTTGGCAGACAATTTTTCAGATGGTTTCTAGCTAATAATACATCTTGGTGCTGAATTAGAATCATTATTAGGTCTTTTTGATGCCTGTTGTGTGCACCCTAATGTCATTGATTTTGCTGTTGAGGCTGAGGTTTTAGCTGTTTTATCCTCATGTAACTCACTTTGTATTTTTGGGTAATTTGCCATTAAAAAATTATCTAATGGCTTGCATGTAAAAGTTGAATTACAGAATGCAAGAAGATCAGAAGATATACCCATTTGGGTCATAGACGCTTCTGCCTCTGGAGTAAAAAATGATGCTTGTAAAATTGTAGTCTGTTGTGCTCGATGATATAGATCTAAGAATTGACAGGGGTGTTCATTGTATTTTCTGTAATACCGCAGATGCGCTTCCGCTAACTGTGCTGGCGTAAAATGAAATAATAAAAAATCGTTGTTTTCGGTTTTTTCTTTGATCAACAAATCATAGAATGCTATTAAAGTTTCAGGAATTATTTTTGTTGAATCAATATTAACTTGCATTTGTCTGACATGTTGCAATATCGATTGGGTTCGTTGAATGATAGCCTGCTTAATTTGTTGTAGATTAAAATTATCAAAACTTCGAGCTGCTTCTTCCCATTCCTGCCAAGAAAATGAATTGGGATCAATTGCTGTCATTCGCTCTAGTGTTGAAATAAAATCTGCCGAATGCGTACGATGGCATAGATACGAACTAGAAAATCCCGTTTTCAAATCATCCAAATGAGTGAAAAATGAAATTTTTTGTAAGTCTTGTTCAACATGTTCTAAGTTATGCAGCGCTGCACCAAAATCAAATCTAAATACCTGCTTATTGGAAAACATAATGTTCTTTGAAACTACACAGTCCACATCCCAAATTAAATAACTGGCTATAATGGCATCTATTATTTTATTAGGTAACGCGCCTTCTGGTGAAATTTTTGATAAATTTTCATTATAACGTGATAGAACATAAGCTGAACCATCTTGATCAAACAACACATGCATTTCTGGTGAAATATCACCTTCCGTTAAAAATCGAAAATACTCGCCAGCTAATACTTCGCAGAGAGCACTGTGAGCATCGGTATTTTTTACATACCATTTGTTACCTTTATCGTCTTGATAAAGACCTTGTGTCAAAGATCTCTGACCTTCTGCAATTTTTTGCAAATTGATGGCCTTTTTATTTAAAAACAAAATACCATTTAAATCTTGTGGCATCATAATTATTATCTCCAAAGTATTGATGTCTTTTTAGCAAATGCTTATAAAAAGATATAAATATTATATGCTATACATTTTACAGGCTTAATGTTAATGAAAAATGAGCAGTGCAACACGCTGGCGATGAATAAATTGAAAATTGTTGGCGGTCAATTATAATTCCCTACGGCGGACAACTATTGAATCATTAAAAATCTAACCCAATGCTCTATAAAAATGGAGTAAAATTATGCCATAGTTTCCTCCTGTTTTTCACGTTTTTTCA
>JAJZTL010000135.1 GCA_021848965.1 Pseudomonadota bacterium | reverse complement strand
AATGACGGGATATTTTTCCTCCCAATTCCAATGATGCTCTAAATACAAGCCTTTAAATAAAGCTTTATTGCCTAAGAAAGCTTGCTTTAATGTGTCAATCAGTAAGCTTTTACCAAAGCGCCGCGGGCGAGATAAAAAATAATATTTTTCTGAATGAGCTAATTTTTCAATAAACGGCGTTTTATCCACATAGTAATAACCTTATGAAACAATTTTTTCTAAAGTAGATAATCCTATGGGAAATTTTTTAGTAGATGTAAATTTTATGCAAATAGTATACAAAATTATGCCTTATTTTGTAAGCAGGTTAACGTAGCCAAACGCTGAATTGCAAATTGCGCCAGGGCGAAAATTGCCTTTTTATAAAAATTTTGCTACAATCCAGCGTCATTCAAAATGAACAGGAACGACATTGTTTGCAGCACACAAACCAACAAATATTTGGAAAAACATTGCCTTTTCATACTTTAAGGCAGTTCTTTTATCCTTAATAATCAACGTAGGTTTTTTTTCTACAGCTCGAGCGAATGAGTCTAATTTATGGGATTCTCTTCGTTATTCTTTTCAATTAGAAGATGAATACCAACGCCCAGAAGTTAAAGCTCAAGTCAATTGGCTCATGAGTCATCGAAACTATCTTAGTTTACTTGGCCAACATTCTCAACCTTACTTATATTATATTCTCAAAGAAGTGCGCAAACGCAACATGCCTGGAGAACTTGCACTGCTTCCTATGATTGAAAGTACGTATAATCCTTTTGCTTATTCTAATACAGGTGCTGCGGGTTTATGGCAATTCACTTCTGGCACAGGAAATAACTTCGGCCTAAAACAAAACTGGTGGTTTGATGGGCGTCGAGACATTTATAATTCAACCAATGCTGCGCTTAATTACTTATCTTATCTGCACCGTTTTTTTAATGGCAACTGGATGTTAGCTATTGCAGCTTACCATTCAGGCGAAGGTACTGTGATGCGCGCCGTTAACAATAGAGGAAACTCTAATTTTTGGAGACTTAATTTGCCTGAAGACACGCATAGCTATGTTCCTAAACTGCTTGCTTTAGCCAAACTTATTCAAACAAACAATCCTGTTACTTCAAAACTTCCTTACATTTCCAATACACCCTATTTTACAAAAGTAGATGTGGGTACACAAATTGATTTATCAAATGCAGCGCATCTTGCTGGGTTATCTTATCCTGAGTTTCTCAAACTCAATCCAGGAAATAACCGATGGGCCACCTCCCCTACTGGCCCTCATACCATAGTATTACCTTTAGATAAAGTAGATGTTTTTGTACATAATTTAGAAAAAATTCCTGAAGACGAACGTTCTCATTTACTTGCGCAACACGCAGTACAATTTGATACTGATTTAGACGTTATTCCTTCGTCCTCTCAAGAAGAAACTAATCTTGAAACACAGACAAAAACAGAAGACCAGCAAGCCCCTCCTCAACAAACGACTCAACTGGTACAAAAACCTGTGTATGCTTCTCCTATCGTATCACATCCAGCACATCAACAAGCCGCGGCGCCTCATAAAGTGCTTCATGTCGTACAAAAAGGAGAATCTTTTTCGAACTTAACACAGAAATATAATGTTAATGAACAGCAAATTCGCAGTTGGAATCATTTATCAGCAGAAGCTCCTTTGCAATTAGGACAAAAACTTACTGTTTGGACAACTAATATTGTAAATTGGGCAAAAACACGCCCAACCAATAATACAGGCCACTCTGCCTCTCACTCTTCCATTGTATACTACACTATTCGCGTCGGTGATTCTTTGGCAAGAGTTGCGGAAAAGTATCATGTATCTCTAAAAAAATTAATGTTTTGGAATACTAAACTACAACCTAATCACCTGAAACCGGGCAAACAGTTGGTAATTTACCTATGATTCTTTTAAGAAGAGTCTTTTTTATTTTTATTCTTCTGTTTACAGCAAATACACTTTTTGCTGAAACAAAACCTGTGAGAATTATTCTTGATTGGTACCTCAATCCCGATCATGCACCTCTTTTTGTAGCAGAGGAAAAAGGTTACTTTAAAGAGGAAGGTATTACCGTTGAGCTGATTCAGCCTTCGGACACAGCGGATGGCCCCAAACTTGTGGCAGCAGGACAGGCTGATTTAGCTTTAACATATCAACCAGGTTTCTTACAACAAGTTGACATCGGCTTACCTTTAGTGCGTGTCGGAAGCCTGATTGATCAACCTTTAGAATCTATCATTGTTCTAAAAAATGGCCCCATTCACCATATTAGCGATTTAAAAGGCAAAACTATTGGTTATAGTAATCCTGCTGCCGATGCTTTTATGCTTGATATGATGTTGCGCCATAATGGATTATCTCTTCAAGATGTTCACACTATTGATGTACGTTTTAGCCTATTGCATGCTTTGCTCACAGGTAATATTGATGCGATTACAGGTGGCATGCGTAATGTCGAACCTATTTTAATGAAGCTCAATGGACACCCTGCTCGCCTTTTTTATCCTGAGAAAAATGGCATTCCTCCTTATGAAGAGCTAATTTTTGTGGCTAATAAGCAAAATGTTAACGATCAGCGCTTGGTAAAATTTTTTAATGCCTTAAAAAAAGGAGCCCATTATCTCAAAAAGCATCCACAGGCAACTTGGAATAAATTTGCGGAAGCTCACCCAGAAAAGGGAGAAATGAGTCATCTTGCCTGGTTGGCTTCTATTCCTTATTTTAGCCAAGATCCTATCGCATTAGACGAGAAAAAATATAATAGCTTTATGTTATTCATGTGGCAAAATCATGCCATTTCACAGAAAATCCCACTGTCTCAATATACGGTTCGATTGTCGTAAGTGTATATACACGCGTAACCAGTAAGAAAAGCAAGCAAAAAAATTCCTTCATTAAAATGATGAATATGAATGCCTTCAACAAAAACATAATAACTATTTTTATCTTTTGACATGATCAAAAAAACGAGCGCGCGAAGAAATAGAAAGGTAAGTAACAAACCTAAAAATGCTTTTCGAGCCAATTTTTTTCTTGCCAGATTTTTTTTTGCATCAATCAAAATATGTATTCCCCATAAAATAATTCTTAACTAATTTATTTAGTTCATCATAGGTATGAATTTGATTTATTTTTTCAAGAAAAACCTTAGAGTCAAAATGATTTCGTGCATAATATTTTGCAAGGTTTCTTGACTGTAACAAAGCTACTTTTTCATCTTCTAAGGCAATTAAGCCTTCCACATGCTCTAAAAAAATATCACCAATCTCCATAAGACTAGGTGGAAAATACATGTTTCCTTGCAATTCTTGATAAATTTTCTCAAAAATCCAAGGCTGTCCCACACTAGTCCTGCTAATCATAATAGCATCACAGCCTGTTTCGGAAAACATTTTTTTTGCCGAAGCCGTATCATGTACGTCTCCATTTCCTATTACCGGAATTTTAAGCAGATCTTTAATTTGAGCAATATCTCGATAACTAACACCCACATCATAATCCTCTGTCCAATGTCTACCATGAACAGTAACAGCATCAGCCCCAGCTGCTTCTATAGCTTGTGCAACATCTTTGTTATAAGCATCGCCACTTTGTAATCGTTCAGTGGTCTTGCTCTGCTGATCTTCTCGGAGTAAAATTCTCACAACGTATTTGATGACAATATTACTGATGAATTTTAATTTTTCTTTAAAAGCACCGAAATTGAGTGAACTAAAT
>JAJZTL010000038.1 GCA_021848965.1 Pseudomonadota bacterium | reverse complement strand
GCAATACCGCTCCTCGCAATGACGGCTCCGTGGGAGACTCATTTTCATCTACAAACAACAAACTCTTTGTCCATGGAAGGATCTGAAATTGAGTTTCAAAAGAAGTCTATTAAAAAATACGCTGTTTTTTTGTGTGAAAAATGCTTTAATGAGATAAGTCTTTCCCACGCGCCGGCGCCCGTAAATAGCTAAAAATTCGGCTTTATTAGACGAATAAAATTGCTCTAGAATTTTTGTTTCACTATCTCTACCTAAAAGCTTCATCATATACCTAAAAAACTCGTGTTCATTTTATAAAAATATCATAAAATGAATACTAAATCAATTAGTGTTCACTTTATAAAAGCATCATAAAGTGAACACTAAAATGATTCGAAGTGTTATATTCCCCATAACATCAACCAACCGGAAAACGATAAAAATGGTCCAAAGGGCAAAGGATCACTTCGCTTAAACCGGCCTAAAAACATCATAACGCAAAAAAATATTATCCCTATCAACGAGGCAAGCGCTAAAATTTCAGGTAAAGACTGCCATCCAAACCAAGCGCCTAAAGCAGCAAAAAGCTTCCAGTCACCTTGACCTAAGCCTATTTTTCCTGTGCATAAATAAAATCCATTACCTAATATATACATAGCCATATAACCTGATGCAGCGCCTAATACTGCATTTTCCAACGAAGTAAAACAGGAAAATATGTTGAACAGTAATCCTATCCATAATAAGGGCAAGGTTAATTCATCCGGTAAATATTGTGTTTTCCAATCAATTAAACTTAAAAGAGTCAGTATAGTGGTTAAAATTAAAGCAGCAAGTATAAACATTTTTAAAATAAAGCTCCTAGTTTAAAAATAGGTAAATACATCGCCAAAATAAAAGTTCCGGTCATTATACCTATAACAATCATCATAATAGGTTCAATGAGTTGAGTTATCTTATCTAAAGTATTTAAAACCATTTTTTCATAAAAATCGGCAGTATACGCTAACGTTTTATCCAGTGTTCCTGATGCTTCGCCCACCATAATCATTTGCGTCAATAAAGAGGAAAATAGGGATGACTTTAATACAGCTTGACTCAATGGTTGTCCTGAAATAATTGTTTGATGATATTGCTCTACAGTGATTGTTAAAAACCGATTATTCATCACTTTTGACGTCCATTTTAGTGCCTCTGATAGAGGAAAACCTGCTGATAATAAAATACTTAATGTTCGGGAAAAACGAATCATGGCAATCTCTAGAATAATTTTTCCACAGAAAGGTGTGATTAAAATTTTTTTGTCCAACCATAATGCCAATTTTGATGAAGATTTTTTATGTTTCAATAATAAGCTCAGGCTCGCTGCAAAGAATAAAAGAAGCGGGATCCCGACTATTTTAAGTAACATTCCAATCTGAATAACTATTTGTGTTAGCGGAGGCAATTCCGCTCCCATTTGATGAAATAACTTTTCAAAAAGCGGCATAACAACAATGAATAAAATCATTGCAACAATGATAGCGGTACTGAGAATAAAAAGCGGATAGGATAAAGCTTTTTTAATTTTTTGACGTATTTGTTCATGTTTGTTTTGATAAGATATCCAATATTCCAATAGCACATCCAACGTTCCAGAATACTCCCCTGCTGCAATCAAACGACAAAAAAATTCAGAAAAATATTTTGAGTGTCGAGTAAACGCTTGCGATAGAGTATGTCCCATCTGGATATGATTTCGACAGTCTTTTAAAATTTTTCTTAGGATAATGCTTAAGCTATCATAAGAGCTTTCCATAATGTCAAATGCTTGCATGAGAGGAACTTGCGCAGATAAAAGCATGCTCAACTGCTGCAACATCAAAAGTATTTCGACATTTAATGCCTTTTTACTGCATCGACGATAATCTAGAATCTTTTGCAGTAGAAAAGAAACAGAATAAACAGGACGGATACGAAAGGAAACAATCCCTTGCTGTCGCAAAAAAAGTATTAATTCTTCGGCATCTTGCACTGCCATTTGGCCTTTTAATTGCTGACCAAATCGATTTTTACCCTTCCATCGGAAAGATAACAAGTTGGAGGTGGACATAGTATTTTATGATTACTGTCTTCTTCGATGTGGATCGAGTGTTAGCGTCGTTCTCAAGGGGCTATAATGCGTCGAATTATAACTGTTTTCTTTATCTTGTAACTTGGGAGCGCTTCCACCAAACATATGTGAAGCACTACGCTCTGCGCTTTGAAAAGGTGCTTTGGTTATTCCAGCTTGAGAAAGAAGTTGTTTAATAAGTGCGTCAATTTCTTGATGATACATTGAGTTAACTCGTCTATCAGATAATATACTGCCTCTTCGTTCTTTAGCCGCAAATTCATTTTGCTGTTCTTGTTCAATAGCTGCATCATAATAACTTATTTGACTTTCTATATTGCGAGCTTTGTTTACTGACGTTTGAATTTGTGTATCAATAGTCTCTACAACGCCTCTCATCTCTGGAATCTTAAGAAGCTGATTTCGAAAATCAACAGCATCATTTACATAATTAACGATTCTGTAAAGATCTTGAACATAGAAAGCACGCTCTTCTTGCAACATGCTTTGACTTTGCTGAGCTCTTTTGATTTCTGCATCTAACTTACTTAACTCTTGTTCCTTTCTCTTCTGAACAAGATAATTTTGAAATGTTAATAATGACTTTTCCTCTTCTTGAGTTATTTGTCTGCCTTGCTTTAATCCGGGTACAGGACGTGGCAATGACGATACACCACCGCCAGATAAGATGGGTTCAGCCACCGGGATAGCTACCGGCATATCATCTTCTAATGGCGGTGCGGAAGCATTAACTAATGTTGCCTCTGCTTCTGGATATTCATGCTCATCATTTTCACGAACTAACTGAGCTTGTGAAAGACCCAATGCAGTCAATAATTCATCAGAAAAATTAGCCACTTCCAATACTTTTGCAGGAGCAGTTCTTACCATATCTCTAACCATTTCCACAGTGGCAGGGGCATTCACAACGCCTAAAGACTGTATCTCCAACTCATTTAAAACTTCTCTTTCTTTCAGGTCTTTACAGATAGCAACCCATTGTTCTAGGAAATTATCTAGCATTTTTCTCAGTGCTGATTCATCCACAGCACCACTGCTGATATTTTCATAAACTCTATGTTTAACAGCATTGTCAACAACAGCTTCTTTTTGCTCTTCTTGAGTTTGTTCTTGTTGAACTCCTTCTAAATAAAGTTGAATAAGACGAGCAATCTCTAGATCCTCTAAGAACTTCTTTACAGCTTCATCATGCAAAGCTCTTTGGACTTTTTTGCCTTCAGAACTGTTTAGTAAAAATTTAAGATCTGCAGCACTTTGAGTACCACGTAAGGCTATGTTATTAGCTGTGTCTACCTTTGGCAACATTATAAATACCTCAAAAAAGAATGTGAAAATTGGTTAAATTCTACTCTACAAGCGCTGGATTTGTCAAAAAATTCCTCCTTTGCATCCTTTTGCAAAGGAGGAAAAAAAGGATTTTTACTCAGCACTGCCTGACAAAGAATCACGCAAAGCTTGCTCTAAATCAATCATTGAAGGCTTTGGAGCAACAACAGGTGCCGCACGTCGACGACGGTTACGACGGTTAGAATGATACGCTAAGCCGGTTCCAGCTGGAATTAATCGACCTACCATCACATTTTCTTTTAAACCACGCAATTCATCTGTTTTTCCACTTACCGCAGCTTCCGTTAACACACGTGTTGTTTCCTGGAATGATGCAGCGGAAATAAATGAATTTGTTGCTAACGATGCTTTGGTAATACCCAATAAAACAGGTATACCACGAGCAGGTTCTTTTCCTTCAGCAACGGCTCTATCATTTTCCTTCAAGAATAAGCTTTCTTCAACTTGTTCACCTGCTAATAGTCGCGTATCACCTGCAAACGTAATCAAACGCTTACGTAGCATTTGACGAATAATCACTTCAATATGTTTATCATTGATTTTTACCCCTTGCAGACGATAAACATCTTGAACCTCATTGACAATATAATTCGCCAATTGAGTAACCCCTAAGAGGCGTAAAATATCATGAGCATTGAAAGGTCCATCAACAATGACTTCTCCTTTTTCAACGTGTTCTCCTTCAAATACAGAAACTTGACGCCATTTAGGAATCATTTCTTCATGCACTTGCCCATCAGGATTGGTAATGATTAAACGACGTTTACCCTTAGTTTCTTTACCATAGCTTACAATACCGGATATTTCAGCCATAGTGGCCGCATCTTTAGGACGACGCGCTTCAAAGAGATCAGCGACACGAGGCAAGCCCCCTGTAATATCACGAGTCTTAGAAGATTCTTGTGGAATTCTCGCAATAACGTCACCCACACCCACTGAACTGTTATCTTCCAAACTAATCACAGCCCCCACAGGTAAATAATATTGCGCAGGCACATTGGTTCCTGCAAGGAAAATATCTTTACCTTTGCTATTAACCAACTTAATCATTGGACGTAATTCTTTACCCGCAAAACCACGTTGCTTAGGATCTGTCACCACCATACTAGATAAGCCAGTCAGCTCATCTGTTTGACGATGCATTGTCACTCCATCAACTAAATCGGCAAATTTCAATTGTCCTGCCACTTCTGAAATTACAGGGTGAGTATGAGGATCCCATTGAGCAATCACTTGGCCTGCTTTAACAGCACTGCCATCACCCACGCTTAATACCGCCCCATAAGGCAACTTATAACGTTCGCGTTCGCGACCAAACTCATCAACAATTGCTGCCTCACCCGAACGAGAAACAGCAACTAAAGAACCACTCTTATGCTGTACTGTTTTAATGTTATGCAACTTGAGAACCCCTTGGTTCTTAATTTGAATATTATTGACAGCTGTAGCTCTTGATGCCGCTCCCCCAATGTGGAAAGTACGCATGGTTAACTGAGTTCCTGGTTCCCCAATGGATTGGGCGGCAATAACCCCTACTGCTTCACCAATATTCACTAAATGTCCGCGAGCTAAATCACGTCCATAACATTTAGAACAAATACCAAAACGTGCTTGACAGGTAATCGGTGAACGAACTAACACTTGGTCTATTCCAATATGTTCAAATTTTTCCACCCACATTTCGTCTAATAAAGTACCTGCTTTTACAACAATTTCGTCTGAACCTGGCAGGTAAACATCTTCTGCGGCTACACGACCTAAGACACGCTCTCTTAAAGGCTCAACAATATCTCCACCTTCAATTAATGGAGACATCATTAATCCTTGTTCGGTACCACAATCATAAGAGGTAATAACTACGTCTTGTGCAACGTCTACTAATCGACGTGTTAAGTAACCTGAGTTTGCCGTTTTTAATGCTGTATCCGCCAAACCTTTACGTGCTCCGTGAGTAGAAATAAAGTATTGAAGTACGTTAAGACCTTCACGGAAGTTTGCTGTAATCGGTGTTTCAATAATAGATCCGTCAGGACGAGCCATCAACCCCCGCATACCTGCTAGCTGACGAATCTGTGCAGCGGAACCCCGAGCACCAGAATCAGCCATCATGAAAATAGGATTAAATGAATCTTGTAAGGTTACTTTACCTTCCGCGTTTTGCACTTCTTGTTTCGCAATCTTATTCATCATGGCTTTTGCGACTTGATCATTCGTTCGAGACCAAATATCCACGACTTTATTGTATCGTTCACCATTAGTTACTAAACCCGAACGAAATTGACCTTCAATTTCTTCTACTTCATCTTGCGCTTCTTGAATAATTTTTGCTTTTTCTTCAGGAATGATCATATCTTCAACACCGATAGAAGCACCGGCGCGAGTAGCATATTTAAAACCAGTGTACATCAATTGGTCAGCAAAAATAACAGTTGTTTTAATGCCTAATTGACGATAACAGGTATCAATCAGTTTAGATATGGTCTTTTTGGTCATTGCGCGATTAATAAGTTCAAATGACAGGCCTTTAGGTAAAATTTCTGCCAACAATGCACGACCTACTGTTGTAGCAACTAATTGCACTGACTCATGATTGTCACCATAAGGTAAACGAATCTTAATTTTCGCATGCAGATCAACAAGACCAGCTTCATAAAAACGTTGTGCTTCATCAATATCAGCAAAAACCTGCCCTTCCCCTCTTGCATTCACTCTGTCTCGCGTTAAGTAATATAAACCTAATACCACGTCCTGGCTGGGTACAATGATAGGTTCACCATTTGCAGGAGACAAAATATTATTCGTTGACATCATTAACGCCCTTGCTTCCAGTTGCGCTTCTAAGGTCAATGGAATATGTACGGCCATCTGGTCGCCGTCAAAGTCAGCGTTATACGCTGTACAAACTAATGGATGCAACTGAATAGCTTTGCCTTCAACTAACACAGGCTCAAACGCTTGAATCCCCAAACGGTGCAGCGTTGGTGCACGGTTGAGTAACACTGGATGTTCACGAATAACTTCATCAAGAATATCCCATACTACAGGATCTTCATGATCCACCATTTTCTTCGCAATTTTAATAGTAGTCGCTAAACCTCTAATTTCTAGTTTGCTGAAAATAAATGGTTTAAATAATTCCAAAGCCATTTTCTTTGGCAAGCCACATTGATGTAATTTTAATGTTGGTCCCACAACAATTACAGATCGTCCAGAGTAGTCAACGCGCTTTCCTAAAAGGTTTTGACGGAAACGACCTTGCTTACCTTTAATCATATCTGCTAAAGATTTTAAAGGACGTTTATTAGAGCCAGTAATAGCTCTACCACGGCGGCCGTTATCTAATAAGGCATCAACCGCTTCTTGTAACATACGTTTTTCATTACGTACAATAATGTCAGGTGCATTAAGATCTAACAAGCGTTTCAGTCGGTTGTTTCTGTTAATCACACGACGATACAGATCATTTAAATCCGATGTCGCAAAACGCCCGCCATCTAAAGGAACTAAAGGTCGCAAATCAGGAGGCAATACAGGTAAGACATCCATCACCATCCACTCAGGGCGATTGCCTGATTCCTCAAACGCTTCTAATAATTTTAAACGTTTTGTCAGTTTTTTGATACGTGTTTCAGAAGAAATACGCGGTAATTCTTCACGGATAGCGGCAATGGATTCTTTAAGATCAATTGATTTTAATAAGTCACGAATTGCATCTGCCCCCATACGAGCATCAAACTCATCTCCATACAACTCTAAGGCTTCAAGATAGGCTTCGTCATTTAAGAGCTGGCCTTTTTCAAGCTCAGTTAGTCCAGCATCAACAACCACAAAAGCTTCAAAATAAAGAATTTTTTCGATATCGCGTAAGGTCATATCAAGCAACAAACCAATACGTGAAGGCAATGACTTCAAGAACCATATATGAGCCACTGGGCTTGCCAGTTCAATATGGCCCATACGTTCACGACGCACTTTGGTTAATGCCAGTTCAACACCGCATTTTTCGCAAACAACACCACGGTGTTTTAAACGCTTATATTTACCACACAAACATTCGTAATCTTTTACTGGTCCAAAGATTTTTGCACAAAATAAACCATCTCTTTCAGGTTTAAATGTACGATAGTTAATAGTTTCTGGTTTTTTCACTTCACCATAAGACCACGAACGAATTCGATCAGAGGAAGCTAAGCCAATTTTAATGGCATCAAATTCCTCCATTTGCCCCTGCTGCTTCAATAAAGATAACAGATCGCTCATGGCAGGCATGGCTGGTTTCGCAGAATGTGCTTGAAAAGGCGCATCTGAATGCGCCGAATGCATTGGATCATTGTTCATCATAGCCAACGTTTACCTCCAAAAATCAATCTTGTTCTAATTCTATATTGATGCCTAATGCTTTGATTTCTTTTAACAAAACATTAAACGACTCAGGGATGCTTGCATCCATACGGTGATCACCATCAACAATGTTTTTATACACTCGCGTTCGTCCGTTAACATCATCTGACTTAACAGTCAACATTTCTTGTAATGTATAAGCGGCACCATATGCTTCAAGAGCCCATACTTCCATTTCCCCAAATCGTTGTCCCCCGAATTGAGCTTTTCCTCCCAAGGGTTGTTGAGTCACTAAGCTATAAGAGCCTGTAGAGCGAGCATGCATCTTGTCATCAACCAAGTGATTTAATTTAAGCATGTACATATAGCCCACTGTTACAGGAGTATCAAAGGCCATACCTGTTCTTCCATCAACAAGTGTCATTTTTCCATTTTCAGGTAAATCAGCCAACTTCAACATATGTTTAATTTCAGCCTCTGTTGCACCATCAAATACAGGTGTTGCCATCGGAACACCTTCTTTCAAATGTCCAGCAAGATTCATGACCTCATTATCAGATAATGCATCAAGATCTAATCTATCTGAATCATTATGATTATAAATTTCATTAAGAAAAGCTCGAATATCCGCAACAGGTTTACCCGCTTTAATAAAACCACCAATTTTCAAACCTAAGCCTTTAGCGGCCCAACCCAAATGAGTTTCTAAAACCTGCCCAATATTCATACGAGAAGGCACGCCGAGTGGATTTAATACGATATCAACAGGAGTTCCATCTTCTAAATGAGGCATGTCTTCAATAGGAACAACAATGGAAATAACCCCCTTGTTTCCATGACGCCCTGCCATTTTATCTCCAGGTTGAATACGTCGCTTAACAGCCAAATATACTTTTACAATTTTTAACACACCAGGAGCTAGATCATCTCCTTGCATGATTTTCTTTCGACTTTCTTGATAACGTTTTTCAATCGCTTTTCGTAATTTTTCTAATTGTTTAGAAGCTGCTTCTAATTGATGATTCGCATTATCATTTTGCAAACGTACTTCAAACCATTTTTCTCTATCTAAACCATCTAAATAGGCTTCTGTAATATTTGAACCGCGTTTTAAACCTTTAGGACCACCTTCAGCTGGTTGATTTAAAAGTAAAGCTTTCGTTCTGTGGAAAATATCATCTTCACGAATACGACGTTCGTCATCTAAATCTTTCTTTACTCGCTTTAATTGCTCTTCCTCAATTTGAAGCGCTCGATCATCCTTTTTGATACCATCACGGGTAAAAACTTGTACATCAATAACAGTACCATTCATTCCAGAAGGAACACGTAGTGATGAATCTTTGACGTCAGAAGCTTTTTCCCCAAAGATTGCACGAAGTAATTTTTCTTCAGGGCTTAATTGTGTTTCTCCTTTAGGAGTAACTTTGCCCACTAAAATGTCGCCCGCAGATACTTCTGCGCCGATATATACAACACCTGAAGCATCTAATTTACTTAATGCACTTTCACTAACGTTAGGAATATCACCAGAAACCTCTTCTGCTCCCAATTTAGTATCTCGTGCAATACAAGTTAATTCTTCAATATGAATTGTTGTAAACCTATCTTCTTGAACAACACGTTCTGAAATTAAGATAGAGTCTTCAAAATTATAACCATTCCATGGCATAAAAGCTGTGAGTAAATTTTGCCCTAAAGCCAACTCACCTAAGTCAATACATGGACCATCTGCAAGCTCATCACCACGAGAAATTTTATCTCCAGCCTGAACAATAGGACGCTGATTAATACAAGTATCTTGATTAGAACGAGCGTACTTTGTCAAATTATAAATATCAACCCCTGTTTCACCTTGAACAGTTTCATCGTCATTAACACGTACAACAATACGTGAAGCATCAACCGAATCAATAATACCACCACGTTTTGCAATAACTGCCACACCAGAATCGGTGGCTACTGTTCTTTCCATTCCTGTGCCAACAAACGGCTTTTCAGCACGTAACGTAGGAACTGCTTGACGTTGCATGTTAGAGCCCATCAGTGCACGGTTAGCGTCATCATGTTCTAAAAATGGAATCAAGGAAGCAGCAACTGAAACAATTTGCTTTGGAGAAACGTCCATATATTCAATTTTATCGGCGGTCATCAATGTAAACTCATTCTGATAACGGCAGGCTACAAGTCCTTGAACCAGATTTCCCTCTTTATCGACTTCGACATCTGCCTGTGCAATATAATGATTAACTTCTTCAATAGCAGATAAGTAAACAATGTCATTGGTAACTTTTCCATCCACAACTTTGCGGCAAGGTGCTTCAATAAAACCAAAATGGTTGGTTCTAGCATATACAGCAAGAGAGTTAATTAATCCGATATTTGGTCCTTCAGGTGTTTCAATAGGACACACTCTGCCATAGTGCGTAGTATGAACGTCACGCACTTCAAAACCTGCACGTTCACGTGTTAAACCACCTGGGCCTAATGCAGAAACACGACGTTTATGGGTAATTCCTGATAATGGATTTACTTGGTCCATAAACTGCGATAATTGACTAGAACCGAAAAATTCTTTAATGGCAGCTGAAATAGGTTTGGCATTAACAAGATCTTGCGGCATCAAGGCTTCTGATTCTGCTAAACTTAAACGCTCTTTTACTGCACGCTCTACTCTGACTAAACCAATTCTAAATTGGTTTTCAGTCATTTCACCTACACTTCGAACACGGCGATTACCAAGGTGATCGATATCATCTACAATACCATTGCCATTGCGAATATCAATTAATGTACGAATAACATCCACAATATCTTCTTTAGTTAAAAGAGTTGTGCCTTCTTCTTCCTCACGCCCTACACGTCGATTAAATTTCATACGACCTACCGCAGAAAGATCATAACGGTCACTTGAAAAGAATAAATTTTTAAATAATGCCTCTGCTGCTTCCTTGGTTGGAGGCTCTCCAGGACGCATCATACGATAAATTTCAACTAATGCTTCTAAAGCATTACGCGTGGAATCAATACGTAATGTATCTGAAATATAAGGTCCTTTATCCAAATCATTGGTATAAATAACTTTAAATGACTTAATGCTATTTTTTCTCAATGTAGCGATCAAGTCTGCTGTAATTTCAGCATTAGATTCGGCAATAACTTCACCTGTTTCTTCATTAATAACAGGATCAAAAAGACTTTTTCCAATAACATATTCATAAGGAACATGGAGTGTCTTTAAACCACTTTTTTCCATGTTTTGAATATGTCGAGCAGTAATACGTCGTCCAGTCTCAACGATTACTTTACCATCAGAATCTTTAATATCAAAAGAAGCTATCTCGCCTCGCAACCGCTCGGGTTGTAATTCAAGTAATAAATCATCATCTTTTATATGAAAAAGACTGCAATCAAAAAATAATCCAATAATTTCCTGAACAGAATAACCTAAAGCCTTCAATATAATAGAAACAGGAAGCTTTCGACGGCGATCTATACGAGCAAAAAGGCAATCTTTAGGATCAAATTCAAAATCTAACCATGAACCACGGTAGGGAATAATACGAGCGGAATACAGTAATTTTCCTGATGAATGTGTTTTACCCTTATCATGCTCAAAAAAAGCTCCAGGCGAACGATGTAATTGAGATACAACCACTCGTTCTGTTCCATTAATAACAAATGTACCTACATCTGTCATGAGGGGAACTTCCCCCATATAAACATCTTGCTCGCGAATATCTTTAATTTTTGGTTCAGCATTGCTAGAACTATTCTCGCGATCATAAATCATCAAGCGCAGTTTTACACGCAACGGAGCAGCGTAAGTAATACCTCGTGACTTACATTCACGAACATCAAACACAGTTTCACCTAAATGATAGCCGACATACTCTAACCTAGCATTGCCCGTATAACTTTCAATAGGAAATATAGATTTAAAAGCAGCTTCTAAACCAGCATCTTGCTTTTCGCCTCGTTTATTGTGAGCGGGATGCAAAAAATCTTTATAAGATTGAAGTTGTATTTCCAGAAGTTCTGGAATTTCCATAATTTCCGGTAAATTACCAAAATATTTTCGAAAACGCTTTTTTTCAGCATATGAATGAAGAGAATGGTTTTTCCCGGTCTTTTTTACTTTTGCAACGCCCATTGTATGCCTCGATGGATATAAAACTTAAATGCAAAATACCAGATAAAGAAAATCTCTATCTGGTATCTATTTAGCTAATAAAATAATGATATTTTATTTGACTTCAGCGGAAGCACCAGCTTCTTCAAGCTTCTTCTTGATATCATCAGCTTCAGCCTTTGGAACCGCAGTCTTGATTGTTGCAGGAACTGCTTCTACTAAGTCCTTAGCTTCTTTCAAACCTAAGCCAGTGATTTCACGAACAACTTTAATTACGCCGACTTTGTTAGCGCCAAAACTGCTCATAACAACATCAAACTCAGTTTGTTCTGCCGCTGCTGCTGCGCCAGCTCCTGCACCAGGCATAGCTACTGCAACTGCTGCTGCCGCTGCAGAAACGTTAAACTTTTCTTCCATTGCTTTCACTAAGTCAACAACGTCCATGACGCTCATATTTGATATAGTTTCTAAGATATCTTCTTTAGAAATAGCCATTTTTACATGTCTCCAAAATTAAATAAATAATTGAAAATGAGTATTGTTTTAAAATTACCCTGCTTTTTTCTTATCAGCCACAGCTGAAATTGTTCTGACCAACTTGGCATGAGGTTCAGCCAATGTGCGAACAAATTTCTCAATCGGAGCCTTCATAACAACAACAAGTTTTGTCAAGGCTTCGGTACGTGTCGGTAAGTTAGCAATTGCATCAAGATGAGAAGCATCATACAATGTTCCTCCAACAGCTAAAGCTTTCACTTTTAAATTCTCGTGATTTTTAGCAAAATCTCTCAACAATCGCGCTGCATCTCCAGGCGCTTCTGTGGACAATGCCACAAAAAGAGGCCCTTGAAGTGCTTCATTCAAACACGCAAACTGTGTACCCGCAAAAGCTCTTTTTGTTAGTGTGTTTTTCACAACTCTTAAAGAAACACCTATTTTTCGAGCATCTTTGCGCAGCTGGGTCATTTCATCAACAGTTAACCCTCGATAATCAGCAACGACAGCTGAAATAGCACGGGACGCATCCTCAACCACTTCGGCTACAACTGCTTTCTTCTGTTCTAGTGTTAATGCCACTTAAATAACCTCCAAATTTGGCGAATATTATTCGCCCCTACAGTAGGTACTCACTAGGAATATCTACCCCATCTACTCAGGAAAATTAAGCTTTATACACAGAATCTGCAGGGCGAATGATATTCGCCCTATATAAAACACCTGAGGTCTTCGACGCAGTTTTTCTCACTTTCATTTATTAAACAAAAATAATCGCTCCTGCGCGAATTCTTTTAAAAACTAGTTATACTACACTGTTACCGATGTTTTATCAATAGCAACTCCGGCACCCATAGTGGTTGACAGCGCAATCTTCTTGATATAAACACCTTTAGAAGTTGATGGTTTTGCTTTTTTCAAATCATTTAATAAAGCTTGTATATTTTCCTTGAGGTCTTCAGATGAAAAGTCAACTTTACCTACGCTACAATGAATAATACCTGCTTTGTCAGTTCGATACCGCACTTGACCTGCTTTAGCATTCATAACAGCTGTTTTCACATCTGCAGTTACGGTACCTACTTTAGGATTAGGCATTAATCCTCTAGGTCCAAGGACTTGTCCCAATTGCCCTACTAATTTCATTGCATCAGGAGTAGCAATTAAAACATCAAACTCCATAATACCCTTTTTAATTTCATCTGCTAAATCTTCAAATCCCACAATATCAGCCCCGGCGTCTTTTGCGGCTTGAGCTTGCGTATCTTGAGCAAAGACAGCTACTCGAACAACACGACCTGTGCCTTTAGGTAATAATGTTGCGCCACGCACAGCTTGATCAGATTTTCGTGGATCCACCCCTAAATTAACCGCTATATCAACATTTTCTTTAAATTTGGCTGTTGCATGTTGCTTTAATAATGTTAAAGCATCATCAATAGTATATTGTTTATTAGGATCAACTGCAGCACGAATCGCTTGCATTCTTTTTGATAATTTTGCCATTTGTTTTTCTCCTCGTCCCTATTACCCTTCAACCTCAATACCCATACTACGCGCAGTACCTGCAATAGTCTTCACGGCGGCATCTAAAGAAGCGGCTGTTAAATCAGGTTCTTTCAGTTTAGCAATTTCTTCCAATTGCGCCCGAGTCACTTTTCCGACTTTCTTTGTATTAGGGTTACTACTTCCACTCTGAATACCTGCAGCTTTTTTAATTAAGACAGAGGCAGGAGGTGTTTTGGTTACAAAAGTAAAACTACGATCACTATAAACGGTAATAACGACAGGTGTCGGCAATCCTTGTTCTAAGTTTTTAGTTTGTTCATTAAAAGCTTTACAAAATTCCATAATATTCACGCCACGTTGACCTAACGCAGGGCCAACTGGAGGACTTGGGTTTGCTTTTCCCGCAGGAATTTGTAGTTTGATATAGGCTTCTATTTTTTTACTTTTAGGCGCCGCCATAGTAAATTGCTCCTCTAGAAATGGGTATTAACGCCATCAAGGCTCCCCAATAATAAAATAGACAAATATTCTTTGTCCCTACAATGACTTATTTAAAAATCAACTCTTTTTGACTTGACTAAATTCTAATTCGACGGGTGTAGAACGACCAAAAATAAGGACGGCCACTCGTAAACGGTTCTTATCATAGTTTACTTCTTCAACAACACCATTGAAGTCAGCAAAAGGACCATCAACAACGCGGACAACTTCACCCGGCTCAAACAAGACTTTAGGTTTAGGCTTACTCACCCCTTCTTCAACACGTCTTAAAATACTTTGTGCTTCTTTGTCTGAAATAGCTGTAGGCGTTTGCGCTGTTCCACCAATAAAACCTAATACACGAGGAATGGCACGAATCATATGCCATAATTCATCATCCATAACCATATGAACTAATACATATCCAGGAAAAAACTTTCGTGTGCTTTTGCGCTTTTGGCCTGCACGCATCTCAACAACTTCTTCAGCAGGCACAACCACTTCATCAATTTTATTTTCTAAGTGGTTACTTTCAACGCGATGTTTAATTTCGCGCATAACAAAATTTTCGTAACCAGAATAGGCATGTACTACATACCAACTTTTTTCAAGTTTTTCTTCCACAAAACCACCTATTTCAACAGTGTCAATTTGCCGATGCACCATATTACAAGAGAATCGACTCCCCAAAGAATTACTCCGGTCAACAATACAACAAGAATAACAATAAGTGCTATCTGCCCTGCTTCTTTACGTGTTGGCCAAACAACTTTTTGCAGTTCAATTGAAGCATTTTTTATAAAGCCAACAATAGATTTTCCCTTCTCTGTTGTAATTAATGTAACAACAGACACTGCCAAAACGACAACCCAAGCAATAACTTTCACTAATACAGGAACTGCTAAAAGATAATACCCCACGAAGGCTAATATCCAGAGAAGGCCAATACCGCTCCATTTTAAACTATCCCAATTTCCATATTGTTCTAACTCTTGTTTTTTAGCCATAGATTCTTTTTATATTTAAGTTGACCTAATACCTGCCTACATGGCAGGCCAGGAGGGACTTGAACCCCCAACCTGCGGTTTTGGAGACCGCTGCTCTGCCAATTGAGCTACTGGCCTAATGTAATCTTGGTGCCCACAACTGGACTCGAACCAGCGACCTCTTCCTTACCAAGGAAGTGCTCTACCGCCTGAGCTATGTGGGCGGATTATGGAGCGGGTGATGGGAATCGAACCCACGCTATCAGCTTGGAAGGCTGAAGTTCTACCATTGAACTACACCCGCACATTTCGTCACCGTTGTGGATAACATTTCTATTCTATGGTGGAGGGGGAAGGATTCGAACCTTCGAAGGCGTAGCCGTCAGATTTACAGTCTGATCCCTTTGACCGCTCGGGAACCCCTCCACGAACAGGTCACGTATTCTCTCTAAATAAAACGTGAAAGTCAATACATTTGTATATATTTATTTTACGCTTTCGAAAACACAGTCCTGAACATTACGGTGAAGAGGATCAAAGCTTAACCCTAGAAGGTAAATCGTTTTTTTATGACTCACATATTTATCCGCGTAATGTTTTTCTTTAATTTGCGCAATTGCAGAGGCCGCATTTCCTTGCGTACTGAGTTTGAACTCTATAATAATAATGCTATTTTCCAAAAAAACGGTTAAATCAATTCTTCCTTGGCTCGTCACATCTTCTGCAATGGTTTTATAGCCTAGCCCCATAAAATACGCGTAGATAATCGCACAATAAAAACCTTCATAGTGTTGAATATCATTGCGACGGTACCAGTCATGTGGAATAGCCGAAAATAAACTTGAAAAAACATCCTTTAATGCGTCAAAACGATGTTGTGACAAAGCTTCATCCATTGCTTGATAAGTGGCATTCTTGACTTCATCATCCACACACATGCTTGCCAAGGAATCATTGAGACTGTGTCGCACTTCCAAATTAGGATAACTTAACGTATAAATAGTTCTCGCGCCCCGTTGCTTCGAAGATTGAAAAGTGAGATAACCCGTTTGAAGTAATAAAATCACCAGTGGCAGTTTTTCTATATCAAAGCCGAGCAAACTACTGTCAGTCACTTCAATACTCTCTAAATGGGGAATATAAAATTTTCTTTTTTGCAATAATTGAACTAAAAAGGTAGGGGTACCGGATGCAAACCAATAGTTTGCATAATGTTTGTTTTTAGCAAAAAAATTCAGAATGCTAAAAGGATTGTAGACACTCTCTGCTCCAAGAAAAGAATAGCCATTATACCATCTTTTAGTCTCAGTTAACTCTTCAGGTTTGAGTAAAGCGCCAAAGGTTTCTTCTAATTCGTTTTGTGTATAACCACAAATAGCTCCATACTGCGGATCATAGGTAATATCATTTAAATTATTAAGACCACTAAACACACCAGCCTTGCCAAATTTGCTCACTCCCGTCAGAAGGGTAAAGTGAATTTTTCCATCTAATTCTTTAATGACGCTGTAAAGACCACGTAATATATTGCGGCTTTCTTCTGCTAAAGCAAAATTTTTGATAGCGTCTAGAATAGGCTTATCATATTCATCAATTAATATGACTACTTTTTTATGATACTTATCATAAATATCGGTAATCAAATTAGTAAACTGTATTGAGTATAATTCGCCACGCAACACAACTTGGTTCTCAACAGCATTACTGCTTAAAAGACTCTCTATTTTAATCTTTAAAATATCTGTTGTTTTTTCTACTTGATTGGAAGCAAAACTGAAATGAATGACGGGATAGGTTTCTTCCCAATTCCAGTTTTTTTCAAGATATAATCCGTTAAAAAGATCTTTATTACCTAAAAAAGCTTGTTTTAACGTATCTATAAGAAGACTTTTTCCAAAACGTCGTGGACGTGAGAGAAAATAATATTGCCCTTGTTGTACTAATTTTTCAACATAAGCTGTTTTATCCACGTAAAAAAAATCATCTGAAACAATTTTTTCTAACGTTGATAAACCAATAGGAAACTTTTTAGGACCAACCTGATTCATACAGTTTTCTTTTCAAAAGCAAAAGCATCTGCGTACATATTCTCTGGTTTTAGCCCCTGCTTGACAAAAACATCACGCGCTTTAAAGATAAGTTCTAAAGGACCGGCAGCTAAAAGTTGAAAATCAGATAAATCTGGATAATGATCCATTGCAATTATATCAATAAGATCGCCCGAGCGCCCTGTCCATTTAGAAGATATTTCAGAATTAGGTTCATCGGGGCACAAAACCGGCGTGTAACTGAATGTTTCAACACGTTCAGCCCAATTATTTGGAAGTTCATCCAAATAATGATCTCCTAGGTTTCTGGAACCCCAATAAAGATGCATAGGCAAAGTGCTGCCATCAGCTAATAATTGCTCAATAATTGCTTTAATAGGAGCAAAACCACTTCCTCGTGCCATAAAAATAACAGGATAATTAGGCTTTAGTGACAAATGTGTGCACTCCCCAAAAGAAGCAACAATTTGTAAGCCTCCTCGAGTATGAATTTCTGAAATAAGATTTCCACTCACAGCATTCTCAGGGGTATGCCGAATATGTAACTCTATTTGTCGACTACCTAAAGGAGCATTAGCAATAGAAAAAGGAAGCTGTCTGCCATCAGTCATGACAATTTCTAAATATTGCCCTGCTTCATAATTTAAAAGAGAAGGCAACTCTAGAAACACTTGCAAAACAGACGTTGTTAATGGCTTTATCTGTACAACAGGAGCCCACACATTCTGTAGCGTTTTACCACTTAAGACTTGTTTCATGAATCAATTACCCTTGGGTTACTCTTGTCGTTTCATTGCTTCAAAAAACTCGTGATTTGTTTTGTGATCCTTCAAGCGATCTAACAAAAACTCAATCGCAGCTAGCTCATCCATTGAGTGAAGTAATTTACGTAAGATCCACATTTTTTGAATCTCATCTGCAGGAACAAGCAATTCTTCACGTCGTGTACCTGATCTGTTAATATTAATCGCAGGATAAACACGCTTTTCTGCAATAGGACGACTTAAATGAATTTCCATATTCCCCGTGCCCTTAAATTCTTCATAAATCACTTCGTCCATTTTCGAACCGGTGTCAATCATTGCTGTTGCAATAATTGTTAAACTTCCACCTTCTTCAATATTTCGGGCAGCACCAAAAAAACGTTTCGGTCTTTGTAACGCATGAGCATCTACGCCCCCTGTTAAGACCTTGCCTGAAGAAGGAACAACTGTATTATAAGCTCGTGCTAGCCGCGTAATCGAATCTAATAAAATAACAACATCTCGTTTATGCTCAACCAAACGCTTTGCTTTTTCAATAACCATTTCAGCCACTTGAACATGGCGAACAGCTGGTTCATCAAACGTACTAGCTACTACCTCTCCTTTAACAGAACGTTCCATGTCGGTTACTTCTTCAGGACGTTCATCAATAAGAAGCACAATGAGATAACACTCTGGGTAGTTTTTCTCTATGGAATGAGCGATGTTTTGTAACATCAAGGTTTTACCTGCTTTAGGAGGTGCCACAATCAATCCACGCTGTCCACGTCCAAACGGAGCCACAAGATCAATAACTCTCGCGGTGAGATCTTCTTTACTTCCGTTACCTTGCTCCATCCGTAAATGTTCATCAGCAAATAGTGGTGTTAAGTTTTCAAACAATATTTTTGATTTTGTACTTTCTGGAGTGTCAAAATTAATTTCATCAACTTTTAATAAAGCAAAATAACGCTCTCCTTCTTTAGGGGGACGAATTTTACCTGAAACTGTATCTCCAGTTCTGAGGCCAAAACGACGCACTTGATTAGGTGAGACATAAATATCGTCAGGACCTGCCAAATAAGAACCCTCTGCTGTGCGTAAAAATCCAAATCCATCAGGCAATACTTCTAGCACACCATAACCATAAATATCCTCACCTTTTCGTGCATGCGCTTTCAAAATGGCAAAAATCATATCCTGTTTTCGTACACGAGCGGCATCTTCCATTCCTGCAGCTTGAGCAAGTTCAACTAGCTTAGATATAGGAAGATTTTTTAATTCAGTTAAGTTCATAATTTAAAATTACTCTCAAAATAATGTTAAATAAAATATGGTTAAAGATTAGACTTCTTTCGAATTCTCATTTAAGGATTTACAAATCGTATGGTTGAAGACAACAACCAAAAGAACAAGTTGGTGCCATAGTAGCATATCTTTTTTTCGTTGTCTACATTTGTTTACATGACTCAGGGTGAACGCGTATAAATTCCAATAAAATCAAGGTTTGTAGGTGGTTTTTGTAGGGGCGGGTCTTGTGCCCGCCCGAAAATGCACAGTTTTTATC